>JAKLFM010000034.1 GCA_022711175.1 Bacteroidota bacterium
TCTTTTCTGAACTGAATTGCGCAATGCCTATGATCACTTACAATCCTGCCGAAATGACGTCGCTGCAGTTGCAGAAACTGCTGCAGGGAACCGTGATGCCCAGGCCAATTGCACTTTCAAGTACTATTGATAAAGAAGGTCGCCCTAATTTGTCGCCTTTTAGTTATTTCAATGTATTTGGAAGCAACCCCGGAATACTTGTTTTTTCGCCCATAAGGCGTCACGACCACTCTTTAAAGGACACATGCCTGAATGTTCAGGATGTGCCTGAGGTTGTAATCAATGTTGTGACTTCAGGTATGGTGGAGCAGGCCAATATTGCCGGTTTTGAGTTCTCACATGGTACAAATGAGTTTTTAAAATCGGGTTTAACGCCTGTCAATTCTCAAATTGTAAAACCTTTCAGGGTTATGGAATCGCCTGTTCATTTTGAGTGTGCTGTAAAGCAGGTTATTGAAACCGGGAAGCATAGCGGTGCAGGCAGTCTGGTAATTTGTGAGATACTTCTGGTTCATATAAGTACCGATAGGCTTGACGGGCACGGCCATCCTGATGTTGATAAACTTGACCTGGTTGGACGCTTGGCCGGAGATGATTATATCAGAGTTTCCGGTAAAGCAATAATCAAAGTGGGCAGGCATCAGTTGAAAGAATGCATCGGCGTTGACGCATTGCCCGAAGAGGTTCGTATGAGCCGCATATTGACAGGCAACGACCTTGGCCGGTTAGGCGCCTGCGAAAATTTGCCTTCGGCTCCCGAAGTTCTCGAAATGATGAAATCAGAACTGCTTTCAAAATGGCTGTCGCAGGCTGGCGGAAACAGGGAAATATTTCTTGAGCGTGCCCATGCTGCTGCACGTGAGCTTATCAGCCGAAAAAATACAACCGAAGCACTTACGCTTTTGCTGGCAGCCAGCAGGATCATAGTCTGACAAATTAAAAACATCCCTTATTGTTCGATCAAGCAGTATATATTGCACTCCCGGCAATGGATGAAATAGAGCGACTGCCTGCCTTTATGACGGCGCTTATGCAGCAGACAGTCACTAATTTCAGGCTGGTGGTATGCATTAACCAACCCGACGAATGGTGGGGCGTTGATGATAAAATACATGTATGTCATAGCAATCAGCAGACTATCAGATACTTGCGTGATTTAAACGACAGCCGTATCAACATCATTGATCGCTCATCAAAAGGTTGCGGATGGAAAGGTAAAAACCATGGAATCGGGTGGGCGCGAAAAGTGTTGATGGACAACATTGCCGACATTTCCGAGCCCGATGACCTGATGGTGAGCCTTGATGCTGATACGCTTTTCGGGCCGCAATACCTTGAAAGCCTCTTACTAAACATGCGTGAATGCCCGTCATCCATTGCTGTCTCGGTGCCATACTACCATAATCTTACCGGAGGTGAGGAACTTGACCGGGCCATACTCAGGTACGAGATATACATGAGATCGTATGCTGTGAACTTATGGCGAATCGGCAGTCCATACAGCCTCACCGCGCTCGGTTCAGCCATTGCTTTGCCGGTTAAGTCGTACAGGAAAATAGGGGGGATGACTCCCAAGCTCAGCGGCGAGGACTTTTATTTCCTTCAGAAACTCACGAAAACAGGCATAGTAGTGCACTGGAACAGCGAAAAGGTGTTTCCGGCAGCCCGCCTCAGCAATCGCGTATATTTCGGCACCGGGCCGGCGCTCATCAGAGGTGTGAAAGGCGATTGGGAAAGTTACCCTGTTTATAAAATGAATTGGTTCAATGATATAGCTGAAACCTACAAATGTTTTGAACCGCTCTTTACTGAGAATGTGGCCACGCCTCTTGATGATTTCCTGGTGGAAACCTTTGGGAAATTGCCGTGGGAAGCATTGAGGGTAAATTTCAGGACGAAAAAGCATTTTGTAAGAGCCTGCCACGAAAAAATTGACGGATTGAGGTTACTGCAATATCTGAAAGCAAGGCAACTGGCTGAAAAAAATGAGTCTGAGAAGAATCTTATTGAGCTAATCCAACAAGATGATTTTCAGCAGAATGTATCGCCCGGTCTTGATCTGTCGGGTTTCAGTTTCTCAAATTCACCCATCGAAATGCTCGACAGGATTCGCAATTACCTTGAAGTAGTTGAAATGAGCTACCGGAAACGCCATTTCGAAAATTGCAGGCTATTGTAAACCATACAGCTGCAAACATTGATTCTCGTTGGATTATGACTGGATTACTGACAATATTGGGACCTACGGCATCGGGCAAAACAAAACTTGCCGCGAATGTAGCTTACCGTGTTGGTGGCGAGGTAATCAGCGCCGATTCGCGGCAGGTATTCAGATACATGGATATCGGTACCGGCAAGGATCGCGATGATTATATTGTTGATAATGTGGATGTTCCGGTTCACCTGGTGGATATGGCCGAACCAGGCACCGAGTTTTCGGTTTTTAATTTTATCACCGCTTATAATGCTGCATATTTAAAAATTGCAGCCCAGGGCAAAACCGCTGTCTTGTGCGGCGGTACAGGTCTCTACCTCGATGCCGTACTTCGTAATTACCAGCTGACCGAAGTCCCTGTTAACGCTGAACTCAGAGAAACCTGGGCCGATAGGGATGATAAAGAACTAACTGCGATGCTGTGCGCATATAAACCACTGCATAATATAACCGATACGGTTTCGCGTGAACGTCTGCTCAGGGCGCTTGAAATTGAATATTTTAAAACTGAAAATCAGGTGCAACCTTTGAGCCATGATTTTTCCAAAACGCCCGTATTTGGCGTTCGTTTTGAGCGTTTAACTGAAAGAGAGCGCATCACACTTCGCTTAAAATCGAGGCTTGACGCGGGAATGATTGACGAAGTCGAGGCATTGATCAACCGTGGCATCGTTCCTCAAAGACTAAAGCAATACGGTCTTGAATACAAATATGTGACTCAGTACATCACGGGAGAAATTGACTATCAAATGATGTTCAGGCTGCTCAATACAGCCATTCATCAATTTGCAAAAAGGCAAATGACCTGGTTTCGGCGTATGGAACGCAACGGTGTAAGAATTATCTGGCTCAGAGGTGAAGACGGATGGATGAAAAATACAGAAACTATATTACAATGTGTCGATCAGGCGATAAATTATTAATTTTGAACATTGAATACAATCCGATCCAAAACTCCGCCACCTATGAAATACTTTATCCCGGCATTAATCTGCACCATGTTCCTGAGCTTGTTTATCATCACAGGTTGTGATGAAGAGATCGATACGGCGCCGGTAATTATGGATATCGGTTTAAATCCTGATACTGTGCGTGTTGGTGAAATCACGCAGGTAGTCGTACAAGCTTCGGATGCTGATGGCGACCAGATAATCTACACCTATTCAGTGAATGGCGGGTTAATAACAGGTTATGGCGACACAGTTCAGTGGAAAGCTCCCGAAGAGTTTGGCGTTTATTCGTTAAAACTGATGGTTACCGATGGGAGCGGGAATACTACCACCGACAGTACACAGCTCGTTGTTTTACCTCCGCTAAACCAAACCCGTATACAAGGGGTTGCAGCTTTTAGCAGCTCTATCGGCCTGGATCTAGCGGGTACATCAGCCAGGCTTTTTACATCGTACGACGACTGGAACCAGGGTAAATATGCATTTACCAGTCCTGTAAGCGGTTTTGGACCTATTGTTGAATTTGCCTTTAGCGAGCTTTTGCCCGGAACATATTTGCTTGATATCTGGAAAGATAACGATAACAGCAGTACTCGCAACACCGGCGATTACTATGGCTGGTATGGCTCGGGCATACCTGAGAATCCTACATTGTACCAGATCGAAATTCCTATCGACTCCACCTATACGTTTAATATTCAGATGTATAAGCTATAGAGTAGGGAGGAAGAAGAATTTCAGTGATCAGAATTCGGCCCGTCAGATATCACGAGCTTTTTCGCCAAGCATAGGTACAAACCTGAAGGTGCCATGGGTTTCGCTCGTTGTTTCGTTATCCGATATCTTGATGATCCTTTTCATCACTTGTATATCGCCCGCACCAACAGGAATAACCATTATGCCACCCGGTTTTAACTGGTTTATCAATGCTTCGGGGATGCCGGGAGCAGCAGCGGTGATCAGAATCCGGTCAAAAGGTGCATGGGCTTTGAGCCCAAGATAACCATCGCCAAAATAGGTATTCACCCGGTAATTGAGTTCTTTGAGCAACGCTTTGGTTTTATCAAAAAGCAATTTCTGCCGCTCGATGGTATATACTTTCAAACCCATTACAGCCAGGATACATGCCTGGTAGCCCGATCCTGTGCCAATTTCGAGTATTTTCATGCCTCGGCCAGGGTTGAGGAGCTGTGTTTGAAAGGCAACAGTATATGGTTGCGAAATAGTTTGGCCGGAGCCAATAGGAAAGGCTTTATCCTCGTATGCGAACTCCAGAAACGATGAATCGAAAAAAAAGTGGCGCGGAACATGGTTTAGTGCAGCAAGTACTGTTTCATCCACTATTCCCTTTTGCCGAAGCGATTCTACGAGCTTACGGCGCATGCCCTGGTGACGGTACGAGTCGGTGATTTGATTTGCCGGCATTGTTTAACAAAGAGAGAGTTTGAAGCGGCGAAATTAATCATTCCACGTTAGCTTGCAAACGCGATTTTACTTCGCAGAAAAAGAGTAAATTATGGCCGGAAGTTTCTTAAAGCAAATAATATCAGAACGTTAGAACAGCAGTTATCAGAAAAAAGTGCAGATATTCGAAATTCTTGTAATGTTGTTGACCGGCATATAAAAAGAACTATATTTGCATTGTTTTTCCAATAGTTTATTTTTCTGTCACTTTTGCGGTTCAGCCGTTTTTCCGTCAGAATACCACTCACTTCTTAAGATTAATTACCCGTTTGCCTTAGCAACAAAACCAAATTTCGTTACTTAATTACCATACCCAGATGTACGATAAAATGGAGCTCGAAGAAAAGCTGCTTCCCGAATTGCGTGAAATAGCCAAAAAGCTCAACATTCGCAAAAGCGATACCCTAAAAAAACAGGAACTTGTTTACCAGATTCTCGACCACCAGGCTGCAAATCCAACTCCTGATATTCTTGAAGCCGAGAAAAAAGCCCAGGAAGACCGCAAACAAGGTCATCGCAAACGCATCCATTTCGATCCTTCAGCGCAAAACCGCAAATTAGCTTCATCCGAGGGGCAGCCTGAAGCATTCACTCCTAAACCAAAGCCGAAAGAAAAATTCAAAAAGCCTGATCTCTTCAAACCCCGAGATCCGTCAGCACCGCAACTCGACTTTACTACCGGTGAAATGCCTTTTGAAGTTGAGAAGAGGGCTGAAATCGAAGAAAAAAAGATGCTTCCTGAAATCGAACCTCAGGTTCCCGCTCAATCTCAACAAGTACCGGCTGACCGTGAATTACCCTCAGTACCAGCCTCAGAATCATTGCCGCCTGCTGATCAGCCACAGGAGAATCCCCGTTCCCAGCCTCAACGTCAGAATCCCGGCAGGGAAGAAAGGCAGCCGTACCAGTTTAATCGCCGGCGCGATCGCAACCGCATCAACGATGCATCACCAGTACATGTTCGTGATGAAGAAGCATTGTTGCTGGGCAGCAGCCTGCCCGATGAGGATGAGTTCCTGCCGACTATTGATTTTAGTGATCATACTCCCGAAGTAGTACCTGCCCCGATAATGGAACAGGATTCGGCTGTTGAAACCCAGCCCGACCAGCCCAGGATTGCTGACCCGATGCGCGACCAGCGTTTCAATAAAAACGACCGGCCCAAACCGCGCGAAGAATATCTTTGGGAATTCGAAGGCATTGTAGCCTGCGAAGGCGTGCTTGAACTCATGCCTGATGGATATGGATTTCTGAGGTCAAGCGACTATAACTACCTTAACTCTCCCGACGATGTTTATGTTTCACAATCGCAAATTAAACTCTTTGGATTAAAAACCGGTGACACAGTAAAGGGAACCATCAGGCCGCCAAAAGACGGAGAAAAGTATTTCCCGCTGGTTAAGGTAGATTATATTAATGGCCGCACACCTGAAGAAATCCGCGACCGTATTCCTTTTGATTACCTCACGCCACTCTTTCCCGAGAAAAAGTTTAAACTCACCGGACATGTTGGCGGTACGCTCAGCACGCGCATTATGGATCTTTTCTGCCCTATTGGTAAAGGCCAGCGCGGCTTAATTGTATCACAGCCAAAAACCGGTAAAACAGTATTGCTCAAGGAAATTGCCAATGCTATTGCTGCCAACCACCCCGAAGTTTACCTCATTGTTTTGCTGATTGATGAACGTCCTGAAGAGGTTACTGACATGGCCCGCAGTGTAAAAGCCGAGGTTATTTCATCAACATTCGACGAACCGGCCGAAAGGCATGTAAGAATAGCCAACCTGGTACTCGAAAAAGCCAAACGGCTTACCGAAAGTGGCCATGATGTGGTTATACTGCTCGATTCCATAACACGTCTGGCACGAGCTTACAATACAGTTGCCCCCGCATCAGGTAAGGTATTGTCGGGTGGTGTTGAAGCCAATGCACTGCAAAAACCCAAACGGTTCTTCGGTGCTGCGCGTCAGATTGAGAACGGAGGCTCTCTTACTATCATTGCAACAGCCCTTATCGAAACAGGTTCAAGGATGGACGAAGTGATTTTTGAAGAATTCAAAGGCACAGGCAATATGGAGCTTCAACTCGACCGTAAACTTTCGAACAAGCGCATTTTCCCTGCTATCGATATTGTTTCGTCGAGTACGCGCCGCGACGACCTTCTGCTTGACAAAGAAACCTTGCAGCGTGTTTGGATACTGCGCAATCACCTGGCCGACATGACCTCGCTGGAAGCCATGGAATTTCTTCGCGATAAAATGAAATACACCCAGACCAATGAGGAGTTTCTTATTTCGATGAATAGCTAACAACTACAGATAAATTGTTATGAAAAAAGGAGGAAAGTCTGAACTATCCTCCTTTTTTGTTTCTAATCAACAGGATTTCGGAATTGCCTGCCCTGGCCTGCACGTGGCATCTTGCCGGGCGCCGGTTTATCGCGCAACTTGTCGAGGAGCATCTTTTGAAAATCACGCTCGGAATCATACAGCTTTAATATCTTTTTTGGTGGCAGCACCTGCTTGAATTTGACATGATATTCCTTACGCAAATCGAGTAAACGCTGGGCTTCAATAATCTGGTTATCGGCAAGTTCCAAAGCTTCTTTATCTGAAAGTCCCTCAGTGTCCTGTTTCAGATTTTGTCTGTTCATCCGGTACTGTTTCACAATATCCTGCCGTTTTTGTTCATACTGATCATACACCGGCCAAAACACTTTAGCTTCGTCAGGAGTAAGGTTTAAGTTATTGGTAATGAAAGCGATGCGTTGAGCTTTCATCTTATCGCGGTTGGGATTGCCCGAACCCGGCTGAGCCATCGCAGGAAGTGTTAGAAACAGTGTGACGCACACCAGGCATGTTATTATACTTTTCATCGTTTTTAATTTTAATCGTCAGTTTGTACTAAAGTTCAGCAAGCAACTCGGGTTCAATTTCGTTTTGATTCAGGTAATCAATGATCTCGCTTTGGCTGAGTGTTGTATCGTTGCCCGAAGTTTGGCCAAGTGTAGTTCCAAGGTCGTACTCCGAATTTTCAATTTCTTCAGCAACATCTGCTTCTTCGAATGCAATGACTTCGTGTGCGTAGGATGCATCGTATTCATAAACTCCGGTTGAAGAAGTTGTATCAGTTGTAGCTACCGCATTTTCCTTTTTTTGAATAGGAAGCAGAATACTAGTCACAATTAGTATTGCTGCAACCAGCGAAACAGGGATGAGAACAGGCCTGGTTGTCCGGTATGTATTCGATATCCATGTAAATACCGGCCTTTTGTCATTCATGGCAATACGGTCCTGTATTCTCGATGGCAGTGTATCGAAATAGGAGGGAGGCGTTTTCAAACTTCCTGAAAGAGGAAATTTTTGCCTGAAAAGCGCTTCCTGTTCTTCAAAATCCTCCGGCGAAGCACTTTTTGCATCAAAATGGTCTCTCGTATTTTTCTGTTTGGTTTTCATCATCTAATTGTTTGACTGCCTTCATGCTGATACGTTTAATTGCCCAGTAAAGTTTCTTCAACTTTTTTCATTGCGAAATGGTAAGATGCCTTGAGTGCGCCAACCGAAGTGCCCAATACCTCTGACATTTGCTCGTATGGCATCTCGTCATAGTATCTCAAATTAAAAACAATGCGCTGTTTTTCAGGAAGTTTTATGACAGCCTCGCGTAGTTTACATTCCACTTCGTTCCCTTCAAAGAAATTATCGTCGTGAATTGCCTTTAACAACGAGGCTTCGGGGCTGGTGAGCGAAAGGAAGGTATGTAGTTTCAAGCTCTTCATGAAGCTGAGGGCTTCATTTACCGTGATGCGGTAAAGCCAGGTAAAAAACCTCGAATCTTCACGGAATTCGTCGAGGTTCTTCCATACCTTGATAAAAATATTCTGGACAACATCATCAGCGTCATCGTGGTTTATCACAATTCGCCGGACAAAATAATAGACCTTTTCGCGGTATCTTGTCACCAGCAGGTTGAAGGCATAGTTCCGTGTCGCGCTGTTGCGGAACATTTGTATCAGCTCTTCATCCGTATATGAGGCCATGTTTTAAAATTGGAATGCCGGTGCAAAACATTTGACAGGATATGGCCTAAAAAGTTTAATGGAAGTTTGAAATGCCGGTACAAAATCCTTTCATGATGACCTGTAAACAACTCAATGAAAATCGTTTAAGTTACTTATACAATTGAACATCAGTTGTTTTACCCGATTCAATCACAAATTTTTGTTCAACAGTATATACGGTCTGCCTGGCGGTCTTGGGCCTGAAAATGATGCGATAAACACCCGGCTGAAGGTACAATGTCTCCATAATGTTTGTGTCGTCAAGGTTATAGACCCAGTTAAGTTGGTTTTTATCTTCCAGCATCAGGCTTCCATAACCGAATACTGATTTGCGGATGACTGCAATGCCGGGTTCGGGAATTTCAATGGTGGCAGTGTGGCTTTGCTTTATCTCAACATTTGGAATATAAAGCCTTGGCAGCGAGAGCACCTGCAGGTCATATGTCCCGATAATGTATTTCTCGGTTTCGCCAAAATTCTGCACATTCAGTATTTCGTTACCTCCTTTTGGATGCACAAGGCACTGTAAACCCCTTGAAGCACTGCCGGTTCCTGCCATTTTCAGGTGCATTGAGCCCTGCGGCGTTTCGGCGGCAATTATGGTATGCTTGCCGGGAATAATGCTGATGCTGTCAACATGCACGGGCGGAATGGTGTGAACCACAACATTGTATGTCACCAAGGGATCGAGGATCAGCGTGTCAGGTACACCGCGGTTATTCATGGTATGGACAAAGTTGTACATGATTTTTCCCGAAGCAGCATCATAAAATGTCATTGGGACATCGGTTTCGGTTGGCAGTCCCGATTTGTCGAGCAGGTTAACCTGAGCTGTTGTTGAATTTAGTGCCTGCGAGATAACTACATCGAGTGCCTTCCTGAAGTCCTTTTCGGTTGTAGCATCGAAATAGGTTCCTACACAGTGAAAAGCCTTGTTGAAATCCTGTCCAATGCCGATAATAAATGGTTTGAGCACAATACCGTTTTTTTGCAGCATATGCGACACAGCACAGGGGTCGCCGCTGCATTCTTCAATTCCGTCGGTGATGAGTACTACAATGTTGCGGCAGCTACTGCATGGTGTAAAATCCTTGGCCGATTGCTCAAGCGAATAGGCAAGCGGAGTAGTTCCGCGGGGAGAAACCGTGCGCAGTTTACTTTTGATTTTTGCTGCATTATCGGGGCCAAAGGGTACTTCGAGTTTCGTGTCCTTACAGTCTTGCGGCGGGAAGTGGCTTTGATGGCCATACACACGCAACCCGAGTTCAATGTTTTTTACATAAGCAAGGCTGTCGAGCAACTCACTCATAATCCGCTTCGCGATATTGAATTTGGTATCGCTTTGCCAACGCCCCAGCATACTTTGCGAAGCATCGAAAATGAACAGTATGCGGGTGGTGGGAATTGGCCGGGGCTTGGGTTCCGGCTGTTTCTGAGCGAATAATGAGTGAAATGATACAATAAGGAAGGTAATGATTGCAATACGTTGCAGATTTTTGGCAAATGTCCTCATCGTATCCGGTTTTATTGATAACGCTATAATTACACAAATATTCTAAAAATATTGTTAACTGCAGCTTTGAACATAACTTTAAATCTGATATCTGTTTATGAAAATATTATCCCGAAATGGCTATCACTTTCGATATCAGCAATATGGTTCCTTTAAGATGTTTTAACTTCTATATGTCAACGGAAAACTGCATCTTTGAAAAATGTTTCCGTTCAGGAAAACTTCGAGTAACATGTTGATTATAAAAGACATATATAGGTCAGTTATTGTTGTCGGTGCTCTGTTGGTGTTCTTATCCCCGGCAAGGGGTTATTCTCAGCACAGCCATTCATCTCCACACCCTAGCCAAATTGAAGACAGGTGGGTCGATTCGGTTTACAACGCTCTTACTCCTCAGGAACGAATTGGACAACTATTGATGATTCGGGCCAAATCAACCGGCGATTCGGCTGAATACCGTGCTATAGCCGATTACATCAGGCAATACAACCTTGGCGGGATTTGCTTTTTCCAGGGAGGCCCGGTGCGGCAGGCCATGCTTACGAATTACTATCAATCGCTTGCCAAAACACCTATTTTCATTTCGATGGATGCCGAATGGGGATTGGGTATGCGGCTCGACAGTACAATATCTTTTGCGCGTGCCATGACACTGGGCGCCATTGCCGATACTACTTTGATTACCGAATGCGGATTCATGATCGGAGAGCATTTGAAACGACTCGGAGTGCATATTGATTTTGCCCCCGTTCTGGACGTCAACATTAATCCTGCTAATCCCATCATCAATATCCGCTCGTTTGGTGAAGAGGTTGACGATGTGATTATCAAGGCGCGTTGTTTCAACCGGGGGCTTAGCCGATCGGTGCTCACGGTGGCGAAACATTTTCCGGGGCACGGCGATACCGATACCGACTCTCACTATACATTGCCGGTGCTTCAGCATTCACTCAAAACCCTGGAAAACACTGACATAAATCCTTTCAGTGCCTTGATGCACGAAGTTGCCGGTATTATGATCGGCCACCTCTATGTACCAGCACTCGATTCATCATCAGGGTTGCCCGCATCGCTCTCAGCCATTATTATCGATTCGCTGCTTCGGCATAAGATGAATTTTGCCGGATTGGTTTTTACCGATGCTCTCGATATGAAAGGTGTTGCCAATTATGCCGGTCCCGGCACTGCCGAAATCAAAGCATTACTGGCTGGCAATGATATACTTTTACTTCCGCAATCGGTTTCTCAGGCAGTCGATGCAATTTTGAAAGCAATTGAAAATGGAACAATTCCGGAAAATCTGATCGAAGATAAATGTAGAAAGGTTCTATTGGCAAAATACCGGTTCGGGCTTACTGATAATAAAAATGTTTTTGTGGAAGTTGAGCATTTGGCCGAAGATCTGAACAGTCCTTTAGCCGAAAGCCTGAACCATAAGCTTTACGAAAACAGCGTGACTTTACTCAAAAACGAAAGAGAGATCATCCCAATACTGCATCCGAATGTTGTAAGGATAGCATGCCTTACCATTGGAGATGATGTGCCCGGAGCATTTGAACAGAGGCTGGATTCGTATGCGCCGATTGATCATTTTTTTGTCCGGCGCGATTTTTCCATTGAAAAGTCCGACAGTATTTTCACACAATTGAACCCATACCAGTTAGTGATTATCGCTGTAAGGAATACTCACCCTTCGCCGTCACGCGGTTTCGGGATCAGTAATGCTGCGGTTTCGCTGGTTGATACGTTGATACGTCTTAAACCTGTTATACTTGATGTATTTAGTCTGCCATACAGTTTAAAAAGGTTCAAAAATATTGACCTTGCAAAGGCTGTGCTGATTTCGTACCAGGATAATCCTGCAGCTCACGACATCTCAGCCCAGGTGATTTTCGGTGCTGCTGCGGCAAAAGGAAGTACGCCGGTTACGGTTTCGGGCTTGTACCCGCTGCATTCAGGTTTATGGAGTAATAAAGGATTGAGGATCAGTTATAAATTGCCTGAAGAAATGGGTATTTCATCCGAAAAACTTGCCGTGGTTGACAGCATTGTTGCCGAAGGGCTGCAGGCACAGGCCTACCCCGGATGCCAGGTGCTTGTGGCCAAATCGGGGAGCGTTATTTACAGAAAATCTTTCGGGTATCATGATTATTCGAACATGCATAAAGTACTGGATTCTGATCTATACGACCTTGCCAGCATTACAAAAGTAGCTGCCACAACAGTTTCAGTAATGCGCCTTTACGACCAGGGCTTGATTGATATTAACAAACCCTTGTCAAAGTACCTGCCTGCTTTGCAGCATACCAATAAACACAGCATCCTGATCAGGGATATTTTAACCCACCAGGCAAAGTTGAAGGACTGGATACCATTTTACCGTTTAACCCTGAAAAACGGTGAACCGGATCCAAATTATTACCGAAACGTTGAATCAGACAGCTTCTCCATCAAAGTTGCCGACAGTATGTTTCTTCGAACCGATTACCCCCCGATAATCCTTGACTCAGTTATCAGGACGCCGCTGTTGCCAAAGAAAGAATACAAATACAGCGATCTTGGTTTCATACTGCTTGGCAGGGCTGTTGAGGCTATTACAGGCCAGCCGCTCGACGAATATGTGAAATATAATTTTTATCACCCCTTAGGAATAAGATTGTGTTATAATCCTTTGGAAAATAATAGATTGGAAGGTATCGTGCCAACTGAGAACGATATTTTGTTCAGGCAACAGCTCATTCACGGATATGTGCACGATCAGGCTGCTGCCATGCTGGGTGGGATTTCAGGACATGCCGGATTGTTTGGTAATGCGAACGATTTGGCAGTACTTTTCCAGATGTTACTGCAGAATGGAGTGTATGCAGCCAGAACATATATTGACAGTGCGACAGTAAAATTGTTTACATCGCAGCAATTTCAGGGTAACCGCAGGGGTTTGGGATTCGATAAACCCCAGCTTGACAGGAATACCGACGGTCCCGCCTGTAAAGATGCCTCTGAGAAGAGTTTCGGGCATACCGGTTTCACCGGAACCTATGTGTGGGCTGACCCGGACAAAGAACTCATCATTGTTTTTCTTTCGAACAGGGTGAATCCTGATGCCGAAAATAATAAGCTCACCCAAATGAGCATAAGGACACGAATTCAACAGGCCGTTTATGATGCAATCAACAGCCCGTTTAGCAATTAGTTATGATTCAATCAGTTGTAAATCAATAAAGTAAATAGACTATGGCAACAACACATTTCAGAGGAAATCCCGTAAACACAATCGGTGAATTACCGATAGTCGGAACAAATGCCCCGGCATTTGAACTGGTAAAGACTGATCTCTCCGATCTTACCATGGCCAAGTTATCCGGTAAAAGGGTAATACTCAACATTTTCCCCAGCCTCGATACTTCGGTTTGTGCCGCTTCGGTAAGGCGTTTCAATGCCGAGGCTTCGAAACTTGAAAACACATCGGTAGTATGTGTTTCGAAAGACCTGCCTTTTGCCCACGGGCGATTCTGCACAACCGAAGGAATTGAAAATGTTATTCCGGCATCGGAATTCCGGAGCAATAATTTCGGTAAATCTTACGGTGTAATGCTTACCGATGGCCCCTTACGCGGACTATTAGCCAGGGCTGTGGTAGTTTTGGATGAAAACGGCAAAGTGAAATACACTGAGCTGGTGCCCGAAATTACTCAGGAACCCGATTACGATTCGGCATTGGCAGCGTTGAAATAGCACAATTGCAGAAACCGAAAAGAGCTGTATCTTTGCAACCCTTTTCGTTCATATGCGGATGTGGCGTAATTGGTAGCCGCGCCAGACTTAGGATCTGGTGCCGAAAGGCGTATGGGTTCGAGTCCCTTCATCCGCACCTTGATTTTCCCGCGAAAGCGGGATTTTTTTTCTACTACCAGGACTAAAAACAGGCACTGGCCGTGAGTCGTTATTTGGTTTTGGTGCCAAACTCCTTGCGAATCTTCTCAATTTTAGGACTGATCACAATCCTGCAATAAGGCGCCGACTTATTGTTGTTGTAATAATTTTCGTGGTAGTCTTCGGCAGGGTAGAAGGTAGTGGCTGGCGAAATTTCGGTTACTACAGGATTATCGTAACGTCCAGATTCATTGAGTTTATTCTTCTGAAAATCAGCAATTCTGCGCTGTTGTTCATTATGATAAAAAATGGCCGAGCGATACTGTGTGCCAACATCCGCTCCCTGCCGGTTAAGTGTTGTTGGGTCGTGCATTTCCCAGAAGACTTCGAGTAAATCAGCGAATGTAATTTGTGTTGTGTCGTAAACAATCCGGGCAACTTCAGCATGGCCGGTCGTACCCGAACATACCTCACTGTATGTTGGATTTACCTTGCTCCCACCACTGTAGCCTGGCGTTACCGATATCACTCCTTTCAACTGCAGGAAAACCGCTTCGGTACACCAGAAACATCCGGCTCCAAAGGTTGCGGTATCCTTACTCGCTATTGATATATTGCCAAGGTCTGTCATAGTAACTTCATTATTATTTGAGCATTTTGATGTGCTGAATCCGATAACCAAGATCAGCAGGATGATGGATTTTCTTTTCATGGCAAAGCCGCAATTATCATTAAGCGAGGAAACATTCCTGCCGCTGCTTTTGTTCAGCCGGAACATTCAAAATCAATGTTGTAAACCGGTTTGCCAATGTATAAAATAAAAGCTACCTTTGCACCTCTTAAATCTGAAGCATTTCGGATTAATTATCATTCTGAGATACAGTGAAATAAATCACCAATTGAATCTAATTACTTCATGGAAATTACACGCGAAAGTACAGGCGAACTCACGGCAACAGTCAAAATAGTTTTAAGCCCTTCGGATTATATTGAGAATGTTAACAAAGTACTGAAGGATTATCAGCGCAAAGCCAATGTTCCTGGTTTCAGGCCCGGACATGTTCCATTCGGCATGGTTAAAAAACTTTATGGAAGTGCTGTTTTTGCTGACGAAATCAACAAAATGCTTACCGAGTCACTTACCAAATACCTGGAAGATGAAAAGCTCGCCATACTGGGTCAGCCATTGCCAAATACCGAAAAAACTTCAACATTCGATTGGAAAGAGGAAAAGGATATTGAATTCTACTTTGACCTGGGGCTTTCACCTGAGTTTAATCTCGATTTGAATGATACCTTAACTGTTGATTATCATAAGATTATTGTTGATGATAATAAAATCGACAGTTATATCAATGATCTGCGCCAGCGTAATGGCACCTTTACTCAGGCTGAATCAGTTGAGGAAAAAGACTCTCTATTCGGGAAATTTGAAGAACTTGATGCCGATGGCAATGTTCTCGAATCAGGCATCAGTAATGAATCACGGTTGCTCATTTCAGCTATTAGCGATGAAAGTACGCGTGGAAGCTTCATAGGCAAGAAAGTTGGCGATAGTGTTGACTTTAATCCCGTGAAAAGTATTGGTAACCTTACCGAAGTTGCTACAATGCTTGGTATTGATACAAAACAGGCTGCTACGATAGAATCGGATTTCCGTTTTACCTTTACTGAAATCACCCGGGTAGAACCAGCAGAACTTAACGCTGAGCTTTTTGAAAAAATATTCCCGGGCAAAGGCGTTACCGACGAAACACTATTCCGTGAAGCAGTGAGATTTGATGCAGAAAATGCATTCCTCGACAATAGCGATCATTACTTCATGCATTCCGTTAAGGACAGGTTGCTCGAGGTTTGCCAGATCAATCTCCCTGATAGTTTTATGAAGCGATGGCTTGTTGAAAACAACGAAGGCAGGCTTACTGCAGAAGAAGTAGAGAAGAACTATGCTGACTATGCCTCTGCAATGAAATGGCAGCTTATTGAAAACAGGATGATTAATGAATTCGGCATAAAGGTGGAAGATCAGGAAATTAAAGATGCTGTAAAAGATTACTATCTCCCTGGATGGCGTGGCATGGAATTGAATACAGGCCTGATGGAAAGGCTCGAAGGCATGGCTCAAAACTTCATCAACACCAATGCCGATGAAACCCGTCACCTGCTCGATTCGATTTACGATAAAAAAATTGCAGCCATTGTGAAAGAAAAAGTTACGCTCGTTGAGAAGTCAGTTTCCTACGACGAGTTCATGGCAATGGATGCTGCAAAACATCACCACGAATAGCAGTAAATACTACTTTTGATACACCGATATTACCGACGCTTTTTTATCGTTACCAACCAGCCAGTTTAATAAACAGAATCACAACTATAAATCAGAAATAAGATGGACGAATTCCGCAAATATGCCACCAGGCACCTCGGTATCAGCAGTTTGTCGCTGCAGCGCTTCACATCGGTTGCCAACAATTACATTTCACCAACCATCATTGAGGAACGTCAGCTTAATATTGCCACAATGGATGTTTTCTCGCGATTGATGATGGACCGCATTATTTTTCTTGGTGTCCCGATCGACGACTATGTTGCCAACATCATCCAGGCACAGTTGCTTTTCCTCGAGTCGGTTGATTCGAAACGCGATATACAAATCTATCTGAATACGCCCGGTGGTTCAGTATATGCCGGTTTGGGTATATACGATACCATGCAGTATATCCAGCCTGATGTTGCCACAATATGTACCGGTATGGCCGCCTCAATGGGTGCTGTGCTGCTCTGTGCAGGACACAAAGGCAAGCGCACGGCGCTTCCTCATTCGCGCATACTCATTCATCAGCCTATGGGTGGCGCCGAAGGGCAGGCTTCGGATATCGAAATCACTACCCGTGAAATCCTGAAGCTCAAGAAAGAGCTTTACGAAATCATCGCCCGCCACAGCGGACAGGCATATAAGAAAATTGAAAAAGATGCCGACCGCGATTACTGGATGACCAGCGAGGAAGCCAAGGCGTACGGCATGATTGACGAAATTCTGATCCGCAACCAACCGTAATCCGGGCTTCAAGCCGGCGCCTATCCTTGTGCAATCTCATCAGGATTGAACTAACTTTGTGTTGGCAGAAGTTCCAATGGTTACCTTTTTCAGTAAAGGGGATTAATCTTTAATAAGTTTTCTTTAATAAGTTTTGATTATCAGATTATGACTAAAAGAGATGAACGTTGCTCATTTTGTGGCAGGCCCAAGCGTGAAACCAACATGCTGATTGCAGGCCTCGAAGCGCATATTTGTGATTATTGCATCGATCAAGCCCGTGAAATCATGAACGAGGAGATGTCGCACGGCAAAACCAAGTTCCAGCAGCGGTTAGATACCCCAAAACCCGGTGAAATCAAAGCTTATCTCGACCAATATGTTATCGGGCAGGATGAAGCCAAACGAATTCTCTCGGTAGCCGTTTATAACCATTACAAACGCATCAACCATTCGTCAACTAAAACAAAGGATGATGTAGAGATTGAGAAATCAAACATTATTTTGGTTGGCGAAACCGGTACCGGAAAGACCCTGATGGCACGATCCATCGCCAAGTTTTTACAGGTGCCTTTCTGTATTGCCGATGCCACGGTGCTCACCGAAGCAGGCTACGTGGGCGAGGACGTTGAAAGCATACTCACCCGTTTGCTTCAGGCTGCTGATTACAATGTGAGTGCAGCCGAAAAGGGAATTGTTTTTATTGATGAAATCGACAAGATTTCGCGAAAAAGTGATAATCCATCAATCACCCGCGATGTATCGGGCGAAGGAGTTCAGCAGGCTTTACTTAAACTGCTTGAAGGTGCCGAGGTAAACGTGCCGCCTCAGGGAGGCCGTAAGCATCCCGAACAAAAAATGATCAGCGTAAATACACAGAATATTCTCTTCATTTCGGGCGGGGCATTCGATGGCATTGAAAAGAAAATAGCCAGCCGGATGCAAACAAACATTATCGGCTACAACAATGACCGTGAGCGTGAATTTATTGACAAAAGCAACCTTTTGCAATATGTAGCACCTCCCGACCTGAAAGCCTTTGGCCTTATTCCAGAATTGGTCGGCAGGTTCCCGGTGGTTACGTTCCTGCAGCCTCTCACAAGGGAAGTGCTTATCCGTATCCTCACCGAACCCAAAAATGCACTGGTCAAGCAGTTTGCGAAACTGTTTGAAATGGACAACATCAAACTGACCTTTAAACCCGAAACTTACGAGTTCATTGTTGACAAAGCCATTGAATTTAAAACCGGAGCGCGCGGGTTACGGTCGATACTCGAAGCTATTCTTACCGATGCCATGTTTGAATTTCCCTCGGCAGCAAAGCATAACGAGTTAATAGTAACCCGTGATTATGCAGCTGAGAAGCTCGGAAAAACCAATATTGCCAGGCTTAAAGTTGCCTGATTCGTTTTGCCGGCCATTGTGCCATACCTTCCTTCATTCCTGAATCTCTTCCATTTCAGTAAATTGTCCGCTTATGATTTTTCGTGGCAGATTGCACTAATTTTGTATAGTTATCGTTATTGCTGAGTATTGGGTACAACAATTGCCTTGCCGGAAATCAGGATTGAAGCAGACTGCTCTTCTTACTGCCGCTGTTTCTATTCCATCTGTTAGGAGTTGCGCAAATAATCTTTTATACAAGCAGTTGATCGGTCAAAGGGGAATTGCAGCATGAATGGCATACTTATTGCTCACCACGAACTAAAATCACAAGTGCTTAAGAACACCCTAATAGGTATTTTGATAGTGTTGCCCGGCTTGCTCGGGGCACAATCAATCCTTAATCCGCAGGATGAAGCCGGAGTTCATTGTTCGGCGATCATTATCGACAACGATACGGTTCCCATAATATATCTCGACAATGTTTATGTCTGGGGAAAAATGTCATTCCGCAATTCGGCTGAGGCCCGCAAATGGAACAGGTTGGTTTATAATGTGAAGAAAACATGGCCGTATGCCAGGTTAGCAGGGCTGAAATTTGAAGAGTACAATAAAAAACTTGAAACTGTTCAGAACGAACGGCTGAGAAAAACAATGATGAAACAGGCTGAAGATGAGCTTCAGGCACAATTCGGAGAAGAACTTAAGGCACTCACTTTTAACCAGGGCAAAATTCTTCTGAAGCTTGTTGATCGTCAAACCAGCAATAGTTCGTATGATATTGTCAAAGAATTCAGAGGAAGGTTCCAGGCTTTCTTTTGGCAGTCGTTTGCCAGAATTTTTGGCTACAACCTCAAGGTGAAATATGACCCTTTGCGCGAAGATGCAGATATTGAGCGCATTGTACTCATGATCGAGAATGGCACCATCTGATTCTTTTGAACCAACAATGAATTGATTTTCCAGGACATCAAAACCAACACACTCCTGAGATTTCCATTTTCAGAAATTTTAGTTCAGGGCAAAATATTAATTGCTATTGCCGTTTGCCGGTTTTAACCTGCAAGCCGATGTTTCCTTTGTTTACAAGTGTTGGCGTTAGTAAAAATGATGGAACCTGCCTGAATCCGTTATTTGTTGTATAGGTGGTATTCACAACGGGGATTCCGGTAGCGAGGTCAACAGCCAGTTTTGCTGCATTGCTGGCGATATCGGCAATAGGCTTGTAAACCGACACTGTTTGAGTGCCTTTAATGATGTTTTCACAAGCTTCGGTATCGGCATCCTGCCCCGCAACTAGTACTTTGCCGGCGAGGCCTTTTTCGGTTAGTGCTTTTATAACTCCTCTGGCCAGCAGGTCATTACCCGCGATAATTGCATCTACCTTGCCGTTTCTAATGCATTCACTTGCTTTGGCGTAGCCTTCTTCAAATGTCCATGTATCAGCAAATTTGTCGTATACAATCCTGATGTCGCCTTTTTCAATGAGTGGCTGCAAAATTCCTAACTGTCCAAAGCGGAGGTAGGATGAATTCTGATCAGTAACAGGCCCGCCGATAAGCGCAATGTTGCCTTTTACCAGCCTTTTCCCGATATATTCAGCTTGCAATTCACCAACTTTTACATTATCGAACGAAATGTAGTAGTCGAGATTGGCGTTTTGTATAAGCCTGTCGTACGAAATGGTAGGTTTACCGGCTTTATTGGCAAGCTTAACAATATCAGCAGCTTTGTTGAGGTCAACAGGAACTATCACCAGCACATCAACATCATTGTTCAGGAGTTCCTTTGCCTGCTCAAGCTGTAACTGTGGATCACCGTTTGCTACCCTGCATAAAACTTTTCCATTATTTGCATTTACGGTTCTAATAAAATAGGTGGTGTCGTCGGCCCAGCGTTCAACATTAAACTGGTCCATTAGCAAACCAATCGTTGCAGTTTTACTGCGGGTTTCGCATGATTGCATAAACATGAAGGTTGCCAGCAACGAGGCAAGGATGAGTGTTGATCTTGTTTTCATGACATTGTTTTTCATTACTGTTATTGATGGGTTCAGTACTACAGGTATAATGAAATGAGGCATGATGTCAGTACGATACACTATTCCAAAGTTAATTCAAATTAAGAGTAAATGCAAAAAAATCAGTTATAATATGTTCTGAATGTGTTGTTTATGAGTACCGAATCCCTTATTAAAGACAATGATTCGATTGACTGAAAACCATGCCCGGGATTGAAACTGATTCATTAATGATGGTGTCAGATGGAATTGGCGCATATGCGCGGAAATGAAAAACAATTGAACAATTTTTCTCACTTTTGCGTTTAAATCCCTGTTAAATCTCACAAACATGAAAAAACTTCTGTTACTTACCCTTGTATTTGGATTTTTCGGTCTGGCAGCACAAGCTCAAAAAACCGGTATAATCACTGTGAACACTTCGTTTAAAGGTATAATCGAAGGGTACGACCACATTAATAAAACGCAGCTTTATATTGATGGCCAACTTGCCGGTGAATCACCGCAAGGGCTTGAATCAATTCCATTGTCATTTAACGTTATTGCATCACAGGGAAAACACCAGGTACGGGTGATTAACCTTGCATTGTATGAAGGAAACTGGGAAGAACATACCAAAGACCTTAATTATTCGCTTGATGCTTTGTATGAAGGTGAGATACAGCTGAAAAAGAAATTGAAAATCAACCTAGTGTTTGATATTGAAAAAGAAGCTACGATTGCAAAAGTGAAATAATTAGCTAGTCAGGATTCATCAGGTTCCCTGATACGCTTTTTTAGTATCCGTATTGTTTGAGCCCCGGTTATTGTCCGCTGCCTTTCATCACGGTGAGTAAGGTATATGCCATAATTTTGAAATCCATTGCCAGCGACATGTTTTCAAGATAGAGAATATCAAATTTCAATCTTTCAATCATCTGATCTACATTCTCGGCATAGCCGTATTTAACTTGTCCCCAGGATGTTATCCCGGGTTTAACTTTTAGCAGAAGCCTGTAGTGGGGTGCACGTTCAGTTATTTTCTCGATAAAATACTGCCTTTCGGGGCGCGGACCTACCAACGACATATCGCCCTTCAGAACTGAGAAAAACTGAGGTATTTCATCCAGCCGGCTCTTGCGCAGGAATCGGCCGAAAGGCGTAACCCGTTCATCGTCCTTTGAAGAGAGCATGGGAGTGCCTTTCTCGGCATTGGTATACATTGAGCGGAATTTGGGTATCATGAAGGTACGGCCATGAAGCCCAATACGTTCCTGTGTATAAAACACCGGGCCTTTCGACGACAATTTCACACCAATAGCACACAGGATATATCCGGGAATCAGGATAATTATCGCTATAAGCGACAGTATAATGTCGAGCATCCGTTTAAATGCCAGTTGCCAGGGGGGTAAAAAATCAAATGATACCTGTATGAGAGGAGTTTGATAGATGGATGTGGTTTTAACTGTTCCGAGTAGAAAGTCCTGCATATCGGGGATAACTTTAATGAAAACATCGCTGTCTTCGATTTCTGAAATAATTTTCTCTATGGTTTTATGTTCTGAGCGTTCTATAGCTACAATAACTTCATCAATCTGCATGTTGCGAATGAGGTTTCGCAATTCGCTGTAATGACCCAGATGTGGTATGAATTTCTCAAGCTTATAACTTGGATATTCAACGGCATGCACAAAACCAACAAACTGGTTTCCAGATGATTTAACCTGACTTTCGAACTCGTTATATATTGAGACGGCATTCCCGTTGCTTCCGACAATAATTGTACGGAAACCGATTTTGCGATGCCTCAGCTTGTATAAAGTTGATGATGTGAGAATAAAACGGAAGAGAAACGTGAAAAAGAAATGCAGAATAAAAACGATAACAAACGATTTGTAATAAGTTCGGTAACTTATGATAACATCGTCGAGTATAAAAGCGAAGAAAATAATGATGACACCGATAAGCGTAATCAATAATGTTTGGGCAAGCTCGCGCATACGTGCCTTGCGCATAATACGATGATATGAACCAGTGATAGCGTAAAGGAAAAGCCAGAAAAGAGGGATGATGAGTGTTCCGTAATAGAAGTTACGGTCAGCCAGGATTAGTCTTATCAAATCTTCACCCTGGGTTTCGATATGCTTACGATAAGCAAAAAACAGGCTCCAGGCAATAACTGCTGAGAGGAAGTCGGCAATAACATATTTAGCAGTTTGTACCTTTTTATTCATAAGGATTCCCCTTTTCAGAAGTGCAGTAATTTAATATTATCGAGCAGTATTTCGGCTTTTTCGTTATCGGCACTCTTCATGGCGCTGAAAAATATCCTGAAATCGTACGATGAACTCATGTTACAAACAGTGGGAGTGAGATTGATGTATATCTTGTTCCAGACTGTATTTGGATTTAAAACAAAAATGGGTTCCTGAATTATTTGAGTAGAGGTCCGTCCGTACACCCCGATCGTGAGCGGTGTGTTGGTTTTATAATTCATCTCAAGAAACACTGCCGATCCGTCCTGAGGCACCTCGAAAGAGGAATGACTTACATTTTCGAAAACAGTAGAATCGCCTGTAAATTCAACGATAGCCGAGTAGTGCGATGCTTCGCCTGAATAATCAAACACTTTTAAAGGATCGTTTGTGCGCGAAGCTCTTACATTGCTGCGCTGAGTTGTATCGAGCGAGAAACTGCTGTTCTCGAAATCTTCGACCCAGGCAAAGATTGTTGAACTGTTGTAGGTTACTTCCAGGGTTCCAAGAGATTTAATCTGCTCTTTTACCAGATCGATGGTTGAGGTGATGCTGTTGTAAAACGGGTAAGGGATGCGGGTACCAGCTACGCCATTCATCCTCACGCCGGGGTATATTGTCACTTTCGACGAGCCTGCAGCGAGAACAGGAACATTTACAGGCATTTCATAAGCGCCAACAAGCTTATTCCCGACATATACCCAGGCGTCGGTAATTTTATGTGATGCTGTTCCTTGTTTAATCTCGGTGCTAAGTGAGATGGAATCGATAGAAATATATGACGGAATATCATTTTCATCGGTCTCGCACGAAACCAGGATCGTAAGCAAGGCAAACGAAAGAAAAAGGTAAAAGTGGTTAGTGCGATAAAAAAAACTCATTACGGAGCGATTCCATTTCTGATATAGTGTGAACGGTAAATAAATACCCTTATTGCTTACATTTTAACTTTTTTTTTCAGCCTCAATTATTCAAGAAAACTGAGCGATTTTTCTACTTTTTCGAGAATCATGTAGGCTACATTCAATGCATTGTAACCATCAAGTATGGTGACCGTCGGGTGTGTATTCTGAAGTATTGAGGTGGCAAAACTGCGAAGTTCTGTTTCAATTGCATTTATGGGCTCAATTGCAGGAGTTTCGATAAAGATTTGTTTTTCGGAATTACTTCCATTTGGTTTAATAACCGGTAAAAGAGGGTCGGCAGGAGCGCCATGAAGGTCTTTCAATCTTATCGCCCGAGTTTCCTTATCAAGAAAATCGACCGTGATATAGGCATCACGCTGGAAAAACCGCATCTTACGCATATTCTTAAGCGAAATGCGACTGGCAGTAAGATTGGCAACGCATCCATTGTCGAATTCAAGCCTGGCATTGGCAATATCGGCACTGTTGTTTATTACGGCAACGCCACTTGCGCTTAGTTTGCGGATGTTTGCCTTCACTGTATGCAAAATAATATCGATATCGTGGATCATCAGGTCGAGGATCACCGGAACATCATTGCCGCGGTTTTTTAAACCTGCCAGCCGGTGGGCTTCAATAAACATCGGATTGTTGATATATGGCAAAGCAGCAGTATATGCGGGATTGAATCGCTCAACATGCCCTACCTGCACTTTAACGCCTGCTTCGGCAGCCAGATCCATCAGTTTCAGAGCTTCCTGGGGCGTGGCAACAACTGGTTTCTCGATAAAAACATGCCTGAATTTCTTCAAAGCGGCGCTGGCATAAACATAATGCGAAAGCGTAGGAGTAACTATGTCAATTACATCGCTTATGTCGATGAGAGTGTCAATATCTCCTACATTTCTTACTCCGAACTCTGCTTCTACTTCCTGGCAGTTCCCGGAGTCGGAGTCGTAAAAACCTGCGATTGAAAATTCAGATACCGCTTTCAGGCATTTCAGATGTATCTTGCCTAAATGCCCGGCCCCTATCACACCAATTTTGAGCATTCCTGTAGTTTTCCGCAAAAGTATAAAATTACATTTGCTGTAAAGCGATTTTTTATGACATATATATTTTTTAAAATATGAAGGTTTTATTGAATTTATTTATTTTTACAGGCTGCGTACAAACGGGAATCATTACCTTTGTGTTCTAACGAAGAAGAACTAAAACGTTATATCATGAAAAAAACAGCATTGTCGGCGGTTCATGAATCGCTGGGAGCAAAAATGGTTGAATTTGCAGGATTTTATATGCCTGTGCAATATAGCGGGATTAATGATGAGCATGAAACTGTCCGTCAGAAACTGGGTGTTTTCGATGTTTCGCACATGGGCGAGATTTGGGTGAAAGGTCCGAAAGCTTACGAATTCGTGCAATATGTCACTTCCAATGATGTCTCGAAACTTTGGGTTGGCAAAGTGCAGTATTCCTGTTTTCCGAACGGAAAAGGCGGTATTGTTGACGACCTGCTGGTTTACAAGTTTGGTGACGAAGAGTACCTGCTGGTTGTGAATGCTGCCAATATTGAAAAGGACTGGAACTGGCTGGTAAGCCAGAATAAGATCGGCGCTCAGCTTACAAATGCATCTGACGATATCTCTCAACTTGCAATTCAAGGGCCTTTGGCACTCAAAGCAATGCAGAAACTTACTACCACCACTGTTACTGATATGGAGTATTACACTTATAAGGTCCTGGAGTTTGCCGGCATTAAAAATGTAATCTTCTCAACTACAGGTTACACTGGGTCAGGTGGTTGTGAAATCTATTTTGAAAACAAAGATGCCGCAGCCATCTGGAATGCCGTGATGAATGCCGGCGCTGAATTCGGTATAAAGCCGATAGGACTTGCAGCACGCGATACGCTGCGGCTCGAGATGGGTTACATGCTTTACGGCAATGATATTGACGATACAACTTCGCCGCTTGAAGCCGGATTGGGATGGATAACAAAATTTACCGACGAAAAGATTTTTATCGACAAACAATTTATGCTCGACCTCAAGGCCAAAGGCCTGACCCGCAAATTAGTGGGCTTTGAGCTTATCGATAAAGGAGTGCCGCGTCATGGTTATGATGTTGTGGATGGTAATAATCAGAAAGTTGGCGTTGTAACCAGCGGAACCATGGGGCCAAGTGTCAAAAAGCCGGTGGGAATGGCTTATGTGCCAATAGCCTTTTCAAAAGAAGGTAGCGAAATTTTTATCAGCGTCCGCGATAAAGCATTGAAAGCAATTGTTGTGAAGCCCCCGTTTTATAAATCAGCCTGATTGCGCTCCAATTACTAATTTTGCCGGGTCAACGTAAGTTGATCCGGTATTTTTTTGATGATAGATGATTTGGTAATTAATCCCTATTATGGTCTATGCCAGTAATCGAAACATGCCTGAGCCCGATGCTTTTTCCCGCACGGCTTCTCAGGAAGAACTTTGTGGTGGTGGTGATTGATGTTCTGAGGGCGACAACGGCATTCGCTGCTGCCCTCGATCGGGGCTTTGGTGCAATAATCCCGGTTTTTAATGTTGATGTGGCACTACAGTACAAACGATCAGGTTATGCAGTGGCTGCCGAAAGAGATGGTGATAAACTCGATTTCGCCGATTTCGGGAATTCTCCAACCGGATTTCTGTCTTCTCAACATGTTGCAGATCAGCTGGTTTATACGACTACGAACGGCACCCGGGCCATAAAGGCGGCTCAGGCTGCTGATGAATTGATTGCAGCTTCCTTTTCAAATCTTTCGGCTGCGGCAAGTTGGATTGAAAAGACAGGTAAAGATACTGTAATACTCTGTGCGGGGTGGAAAGATACCTACAGCCTCGAAGACACCCTGTGCGCCGGGGCACTTGCCGCTAAATTGCTGCCTTCAGGCCAGTTCACCACAGGTGATGATGCAACACTGTCAGCAATACAACTTTGGAAAAGCGCTTGTGACGATCTGAAGGGATTTGTAAGGAATTCATCACATTACAGGAGATTGGTAACTAAAAATCTTCATGATGACCTTGATTACTGTTTCAGGATCGATACTTCACTTACTGTTCCTCAACTTGTTGATGGAAAGCTCATTAAATCCACAATATGATTCCTTTTTCAATAGCTGGAGCCATTAATTAATTAAGAATAAGATGGCGATTGAGAGACAGTCAGATGCATATGCCGTGTGGAAGATTTCAAATTTCCGGGCGTTTATTACCGGCAGGTTCTTTCTCACTTTTGCTATTCAGATGCAGTCGGTAATCATTGGCTGGCAGGTGTACGCACTCACCCACGATCCGTTTTCGCTCGGGTTGATAGGCCTTGCCGAAGCAATTCCTTTTATTTCAATGGCACTGCTGGCAGGCCATGTGGCCGACCGCCGCAACCGTAGGATCATCATCATTTTAACAGCATCGGCATATGTGATCTGTGCCGGAATATTGCTCGCCATGAGCTTTAGGATCAATGAATTATATAGCCTTTATGGCATATTCCCTATCTACCTTATCATTGCGGTCACCGGTCTGGCAAGAGCATTTTTTTACCCGGCACAATCGGCATACATGGCCAATATTGTTCCCCGTGAGCTTTACCATAATTCATCAACCTGGAACAGCACGGTGTGGCATATCGCAGCCGTGTCAGGACCTGCCGCCGGAGGACTCATTTACGGCTTTGCCGGAATTCATGCGGCCTTCATAACTGTGGTCGTTTTTTCGCTGACGGGCGTCATTTGTTTTCTGCTCACCAAATCTGTATCATCTCCGGTTTCCTGCGGGGAGGATGGAATATTGAAAAGCCTGAAAGGAGGCATAAGGTTTGTTTTCGGTAACCAGGTTTTGCTTGGGGCTTTGTCGCTCGATATGTTTGGCGTACTCTTCGGCGGTGCAGTAGCCTTGCTGCCTGTATTTGCCGCCGATGTGCTGCATGTGGGTCCGCAGGGATTGGGATTACTGAGGGCTGCGCCGGCTTTCGGGGCAGTTGCAATGGCATTATACCTGGCCTATCACCCGCCATTATCGCGTTCGGGAAAAAAGTTACTTCTCGCGGTTGCTGGTTTCGGGATATGCATCGTGCTGTTTGCGGTTTCGGTAAATTTCTATCTGTCGCTCATCCTGTTAGTGTTGAGCGGAGCGGTTGATAATGTGAGCGTAATCATCAGGGGAACTATACTTCAACTTGTTACACCCGATGAAATGAGAGGAAGGGTGGCTTCAGTTAACAGCATTTTTATCGGTTCTTCCAACGAATTGGGTTCATTTGAGTCAGGACTTGCAGCAAAATTAATGGGTCTTGTGCCTTCGGTAGTTTTTGGCGGCGGAATGACGCTGCTCATTGCGGGCTTAACAGCGCGATTGGCGCCAAAACTCAGGACTTTTGAATTGAGGCAATTTTAAAGGCAGGAAGCAATTAGTTAAAAACGCTTCTTTTTACCCGGACGGTTTCAATAAGTAGAAATTTGCTAAATCGTGTATTTTCTGTTGCGCTATTTATTACTGTTCCTTATCTTTATTCATCATTTTGATGGCCATCGGTTATAATTCCTCACAGTATATGCAAAAGTCATATTCGCAAGATATACAACGACTTACAATCCTGATTCTTGTATTAATGCTCTTTGGATTGAAATCCATGGCAAATCAGCGTGGTGTTTCAGCGCCCGATACGGCAAGGATTGTTTCACTGAATAAGAAGTTTGATGCGGCGCTTGAGGCGAAGGATTATGCAGCGGCTAAAGCCTATGCCGACACGATTTTATCAGTTAGTCGTTCACTTAATGACAATACACTGATTGGAGATGCTTATTTTTCATTTGGGCAGGTTGAGAAGGCTATGCAAAACCGGAATGTATTTATTGAGCAGCTGAAAACAGCCTCAGTATATTATAAGCGGGACAATGCTTACCGGCTTACCGGCAAGTGTTATTTTTTAATCGGACAAACTTTTGTTGAGTTGAATGATTTGAACTCTGCGCTTGAGTATTTTTATGAGTCGTATGCAATGCGGGCAAAAACGGATGATAGTCTGAGCCTTGCCAATGTTGCAGTCAATATTGCATCAATAGAATATAAAACAGGCGATTATCCAGCCGCGAGCGATTACTTCTTCAGAGCGCTTAAGTTGGCTGAAGGGCTCAAAAATGATAAGATAAAGGCTATGTGCCTTAGCAACCTAAGTCACCTAAGCAATAAAATGAATAACTATGGGCAGTCGCTCGCATATCTTGAGCAGGCTCTCGAAATACAGCGACGGCTTGGTAACAGGCTCAGCGAATCCAATGTTCTTTCAAATTTTGGAAATACCTATGTCGAGATGAAAGAATACGCCAAAGCGAAAGAGTACTATGAGGATGCTATCAAAATCAAGAAAGAAATAAATGACGAAAAAGGTATTGCAATGGCTTTAGGCAACCTCGGCATTATAGCACGCCTCGAAAATGATACAGCCAAAGCAAAAGAATATTACAACAGGGCAAGAATCATTGGCAACCGCTTAGGTGATAAAGAAGTTGAGGCCTTTTTAATGAGTAATCTTGCCCTTTTGAGTTCAATGGGGAATCACCAGGAATCGGAAAAGCTTTTGCTGAACAGTTTACAAAAATCAAAGGAGTTGGGTAATCCGATCCTTATCATGGCAAATTACAAAAACCTGAAAGAGTACTACGAAAAGATAGGGAATGATAAAAAAGCGCTTGAATACGCTACTCTTTACCAGTCATTGAATGATTCGACCTTCAGGACCGAAAATTCAAACAAAATTCTTGAGTTACAAACCAAATACGAAACGGCTGAGAAAGAGAAACAGGTTGCTGTTTTAACCAGTGAGAAACTTGAAAAAGATATCAAACTGCAAAATGCCAGGCAAATCAGGCTACTGCTCATTGGCGGGATGGCATTCCTCATCATACTGGCCGCATTAATCTATAGCCGCTATCTCATAAAAAAGCGTTCGCAGGCGCAACTGGCGCTCATGAACAATCAACTCAAAGAGCTGAATTCAACTAAGGATAAGCTCTTCTCCATTGTTTCGCACGACCTGAAAAACTCGGTTTCTGCTTTTACCAACATTACCCAGGTGCTCAACAACAGTTTTGAGAAAATGAACCAGAAAGATATAAAGTATTACCTGGATGAACTGTCAGGTTCGGCCGGTTCGATGAAACAGCTTTTCGGAAACCTGCTGAACTGGGCTAAATCGCAACAAAATATGATTAAGGTTGAGCCTGTTAATATTCGTGTTTTAAACCTTATTGAGGATTCACTCGAACCCGTATGGCCGAAAATCAATTCAAAGAAAATAGCTGTAAGAATTGAATGCAATGAGCATCTTGAACTTATGAATGATTTTGATATTTTAAATACGGTTTTACGTAACCTGATCACTAATGCTGTAAAATTCAGTCCGGCGGAGGGCGAAGTTGTTGTGAGCGCATGGAAAAATGAAAGCGATATGCATATCAAAGTAGCTGATAAAGGCATAGGAATGGAGCCGGAACAGATAGAATTGCTTAAGAACCCATACAATCACATATTGAGCAAACCCGATACCGAAGGTGAAAAAGGTGCAGGTTTAGGGCTGTCGTTGTGCCGCGAGTTGTTGACAAAGATTTCAGGTACAATGCATATCATGAGCGTAAAAAATGAAGGTAGCCAATTCGAAATTATTGTCCCATTATCGGTTCAGTCGAACTGATCGTCTGATCATTCTACATTTTAAAGGGCTGCTCCTGTTATCTTAATAGGTTCAGTGCTCTTCCATCCGTAAAAATACGGATGCAGAATCATGGATTTCACGGGTTGTCAACTGTATACGCAGCAATAGATTTGCTGTGTACCAAATTAAACCCTGAGCCATGAAAAAAATCTATCTTCTTAGTTTGCTTATGTCCCTGATGCTATCAGGTACTCTTGTTTTTGCCCAGGTTGGGAGCCTGAAAAATATGGCAAAAAAAGTAACCTCGGAGCAAATAAATAATACCGGTCAAAAGGCAGTTGAACAAACTAACAATTCTCAGAAAACTGGTAATGCAACTTCGGGAAGCACCGGACAAAATCAGGCGGGTTCGCTGGCTTCAGCCGAAGTGAATCAGGAAGCGTCTGTTGAGGCCATTTATGTTTCAAAAAAAGCCGGGAGTAACAAAAATGACGGTTCAAAATCGGCGCCGCTCAAGAATCTTGACAAAGCCATTGAAATGTCGAAACCCGGCGGTACCATCTTCATTGCCGGAGGCATTGAAACAGGAACACTGAATATCGGCTTTATCGAAAGCGACAAAGCAGTTAAAATTTACGGCAGCTGGGATGATAATTTCGAGAAACAAAATATTGTTGAGCATCCAACGGTGATACAACCCGACAATGAAAGCGCCCGTTCAAACCGCAAAGCCCTGATGAAGTTTACAAGAGATGTGGCAGGAACGGTGATCGATCACCTCGTTTTTGACGGTGGCCAGCGCAATGCTTATCATGTTAAAGAGGGTGTTGTTCAGGGCATTGAAGGCGGCCGGTTATTGCCTGATACTGAACGTCCCGCCGAAGGCTATCCGACAATCTATGAGCCTTTGCTCCAGTTTGTGAGTGCCACTACCGGCGGCGATGTTACTGTGAAGAACTGCGTGTTTGTTAATGGCGCCAGTTTTGCGCTCCAGGCAGGACATCGCAACGGTAAGTTCTCAGTACTGAACAATGTTTTTGTCGGAAACCGGATGGCGGCAGTTGAGATCTATGGTACCTGTGCAAGCACGGGAGGGCCGAATACCCTTTCGCTTTGTGGCGAGGTTGAAGTAGCCAACAATACCATTCTCTTCACATGGAGCCGTACCAAAGACTTTCAGGATATGGGATACGGTGTGCGTGTGATGACCAAATGCAATTACAACATTCACAATAACATCATTGGGGCATCCATACTTGCCGCTGTTGACCACACCCGTTTCAATAAGGATGAATGGGTGCATATTGATAACAACATCTTCTTTGTGAACAAGGATAAAGATGTGCATTACAGCCCTTCGAGCAATACCCGCCTGCGTATTGATGCCGCTGACCTTGGCGACCTGGAAGTAGCCAGCGCCGAAGGCAACAAAAACTATATTCCTAAAGAGTTGAAAGTAAATAAGGACTATCTCGAGGGCTATTTGAATGCGCGTTACTCCGAGCAAACCGATTTCGACCGCAATTCCCCTTCAAACCAGTGGCGGTCGGCGCTTGGAATGAACATGCAGGGAACCATGTCATCAACAGTTAGCATGTTTTGCAACAAATACCCATGGCGCGAAGCCCTGAATTTATTTGGAAATGTTGCCGGTTACGGGGCTCAGTAAAATGATTTGTATCACTTTAAAACCAATGAAAATGAACCAGATATCTAAAATAATGATGTATTTAAACCAGCTTATGGGGTTGGTATCGTCTGTGAGGAGCATTGCTGCAACAGTCAGGATGCGTAAAAATACAGAAATGCAAAAAGCCAGGGAGATGCTAACACAGCAGGAAAAACAAGCTGGTGAACGAACTGTTGCCTGAAAATCAGTCCTGTATCAAATAACAATAAACCATGAAAACTTCGATTCACAAAATAATCATCAACATAATCTTAATGGTAATTATGGAAAACATAGCCGCTCAAAATCCTGGTGAGATCATTTTCTCTGCATCCATGATTGATCCCTCAAACCCTTCGGGCACAGAAACCGAGTTTAATGCTGGTGAAAAAATCTATGCTGTTGCCTATCTGCCCGATATGCTAAAAAATCTGTACCAGAATCAGTCGCCAACCGCCAGTCTGCAGGTAGAAATATTTATCTACGAACTAAAGGCCCCGATGTATGAATACCAGCAACCAATGGAAATGCAGCTCACATTTGCCAACATGTGGGTGAACGGGACTGTAAAGGACAGCAAATACCTCATGGTTGACCTGGTGCCCGACCCTGCAAAAACCACAGCCTACGGAAGCAAGGACATTGTTTACAAGTCGTTCGGGAAAAAGTATGAAGGGCCTGTTGCATTTGCTGAGGCATTGGCTGCTCTCCCCGCAGGCGAACACAAGTTAAAGGTTGTGGTGCAGTGCTATTATGCTCCCGTCGCATCGGGGGTAATTACGATAAAGGGTGATAACTATGCAGCATACGCTAAACTGGCCGAACAAATCAATGAAGCTGCAGCAAACGCAGCAGCAGCCGATGCAGCATTCCCAAAAGCGGTAACATCCGATCCTGCAAGGGAAGCCAGAATGGTGGCAGCTTTTAAGAATTCGAACGACTGGAAGTCCGGTTTTATTGATGGGACTGATGTTGTTAAGACAGCCATCACCTATGACTGGGAAATCCGCCGTCATGAAATTTCGGGTGCAATTTTACACCGTTATTGTATTGCAGCAATAGCTGTTAAAACCCGCTCCGGCGGATGTGCTTATTACAAGGTCACTTTTCAGGAAGATTATGTGGGGGGCAATTTTCAGCCATTGCATTATGACGGCGCCGGCGATAAGATAAACCTTCAATGTGACAAACTCTAACTGGAAGGAGTTGTACGATGAGAAACCTGGTGCCATTGGCTATAGTCATATTTTCAGCAGCCCTTATCACTATTGGTTGTGATAAAAACTTGCGCAAAGCGGAAGTTGTTACAAAAGCCGAGGTGAAAAGTTTTGAGAATGAGTTCTTTACAATGCATATTGCCGATGGCTATAATGAAATGAGTATCAAAGGTGGCGTTCAGGCATACAGAGGCAACAGTTTTATAGAGGTTCATTACAGAGGTGAAAACCTGGTGCAGGAGGAAGCAAAAGCCGGTATTTACCTGCTGGCAAAAAACTATGAAGGTTCGGTTCCCGATATAGTTGACACGCTGGGAATCAAATTCTTTCACTCCTCAATTATTCTGCAGGGCGCGTCACGTGATGTTTTTATGGCTGTCAGAAATGGCAGGATGATCAGCATTACAATTTCAAGAAACGGCCAGACAAACGATGGAAACCTGGAAGCGATGTTTGGTAGCATTAAACTGAAAGCTTAAACACTTTAAATTATGAAAACAAAAATTTTCTCAACCCTGATTCTATTTCTCATTGCGCTTGGCACGAATGTGTTAAAGGCACAGTCGGGAAGCAATGCCGCCGGTATCGAAGCAACAGGCAGCGATGGTTCAGTGAACGCTTCGGTGGGCCAGGTTTTTACCTCCACCTATACGTCATCTTCGGCCTATATTGCCGAAGGTGTTCAGCAACCATACGAAATATCCGTAATCACTTCGGTTGAACCGGTTGCCAATACGGCGGGACGCATTGATGTTTATCCAAATCCTTTTACGGATGCGGTAAACATCAGGCTCGAAAACCGCAGTACCGGCAACTGGGCTTATACCCTCTTCAATATGAATGGGCAAAAGGTAATACAGGGACAACTCAATGGTGATGTAACATTGATTCCGGCTGCTTTTTTAGTGAAAGGAAGCTATTTGTTGAGCGTGGTGGAAGGAAACATGCTGGTAAAATCCTTTAAGATCATCAAGAACTAACAGAAAAAGTTATGAAAAGGACTATTATACTGGTTATAGTTTTATTTGCGGTATTCAGCCTTTCGGCCCAGGCGCCGGAGAAGATCAGCTACCAGGCGGTTATCCGCAACAGTGCCAGTGCCTTGCTTACCAATGTTAATGTAGGTATG
>JAKLFM010000035.1 GCA_022711175.1 Bacteroidota bacterium
AAATACGCTGTGAGTACTTTATCTCAAAATAGCGGGAAAGCAGCTCGACAGACCGCAATTTTGAGGCTGGCTCAATTAGTCGTATGATTGCCAGATCAAGCATGAGCGGAGGCAGATGAAGCAAATCGCATTCCCCGATGCAGCTTTTAAAAAATTGGTAAGCAAAATCGTGGGTAACCCTGATGCATTCACTCCTTTCAACAACCAGCACATTTTGTTTTTGCTCGGGGAATAGATCCGTCTGATGAGTGTATCTATTAATCCATTCCTGAGCCTTGACTATCAGAAGATCACGCTCAACATCATCCCTGGCGCTCCCTATGTGGTTAACAACTTTTGCCTTGTGTCCGACATATTGAACTACTTGTATAGCAATAGATCCCGACTTAGTCGTAACCTTTCTGATTCTAAGCATACCACAAAAATAAGCGTTAGTGCGGTAAAAACCAATAATTCAGTTTATATCTAACTCATATTCAGATTGATGTAAAATCAAACCGCACTAATTTCGGAAGGTGTCACAAGTCAGGATTTATTCCTTACCAAATCCCACAAACTCTCACCACCGAAATGGCTGAATTCATTACATTGCCAACGCTCATCAAAGCTGCCGGCACAAAAGAAAAAATCATCCGGGAATATTTCGGGCGCGTTAACAGCGGCACCACCGACATGAGTATTGCCCATATGAAAAGCCCCCAGGGATGGGAAGAACCCGGTCAATGTCCTGAATTTGAAGAATATACTGTAGTTCTTGCCGGATGCCTCCAGGTGCTGACGGCGAGTGAAAAGTACATTGTGGAGGCTGGTCAGGCAATACTGGTTAAATCCGGGGAATGGGTAAAATACAGTTCACCGTTCGAAGAAGGTGCTGAATACATTGCAGTTTGCCTGCCGGCGTTTTCGCCCGGCACAGTTCACCGCGACGATGAATAAAATCCTGAAAAGGTTTCTATTTAAGGTTCTCCCAATACCACGCAATCGCTTTTTTCAAACCTTCGTGCACGGAAATGGCCGGATTGTAATGCAACAACGTCCGTGCCTTGTCAATATTGGCAAGCGAATGTTTTATATCGCCCGGCCTCTCGGCAACATAGTGTGGTTCGAGTGAGGCGATATCAGGGTTAAAAGCTGCAAGGTTCTCACGCAGAATATAAAACAGTTCGCTGAGAGTGATGCGTTCGCCGAAGGCAATGTTATAGGCTTTCGAAAGCGCTTCGGGCCCTGCCAGTGCCGCAACCTGGTTTGCATGAATCACATTTTCAACGAAAGTGAAATCACGCGATTGCGTCCCGTCGCCGAATATTTCAGGGCGCTGTCCGGCAATCATTGATTTTATAAACCTTGGTATTACAGCCGCGTACTGCCCTTCGGGATCCTGCCGTTTGCCAAATACATTGAAGTATCGTAGCCCAACAACTTCCATCCCGTAAAGGCCTGCAAAAACATTGGCATAGAGTTCATTAACCTTCTTGGTAACTGCATATGGAGAGAGCAGGTTGCCGGTCTCTTCCTCAATTTTGGGCAGGCCTGGGTGGTCGCCATATACCGACGAACTTGATGCATATACGAACCTTTTCACCCCGGCATCGCGCGAAGCTACCAGCATATTCAGGAAACCGTCGATATTAACCGTATTGGTGGTTGCAGGGTCTTTCACCGAGCGTGGAACCGATCCCAGCGCTGCCTGATGCAGCACGACGGTAACTCCATTGACAGCCTTTTGGCAGTCGTCGGGGTTTCGGATATCGCCTTCAACAAAAGTAAAAGCCGGGTTGGACAGAAATGGCTGGATATTTTGACGCTTACCGGTTGCGAAATTGTCAAGACAAACTACTTCGTTGTCCTGCTGCAAAAGGGCTTCCACAAGGTTCGAACCAATAAAACCGGCTCCGCCAGTCACCAAAACCCTTGTATTTTTTAAAAGTTTATCCATGGTTTGAAGATCAATCGCTGAAACAATATGAAATGCAGAAATTTTCGCGCAAGACTACCTCATCTCTTTGTCGGTAAACCATTCCAGTTTACGCATTATCCTGTCGAAAGTGTAGGATTGTACCATAACGAAATCCTTACCACCGTTAATAGTTGCGAACATACGGTCGGGGTCGTACATCAACGGTTTCTCATCCAGGTCAATAGCATCGGCGGGAGCTTTCTTTTTCCACAGAGTAACAGTGTGTTTTGTTTCATTCAGGTCAACTACGGAAATGGATGCCGTTGGAACCCTCGTGGTAATCGAATCGCGGAGGGCCTTGTCATCATCGAGGAATGATTCGAGGCTGATGTTGCGGAAAGAACCCAGAAAGTCAATCACTTTTAAGGTATCGAAATCCGTTACAGGTGCACCTGTAACCGTAGCAAGGCTGAAATTACGATTGTTGCTGTTCTGGAGCTGAAACGACCATGCCGGATTTTCGGAGAATTGAACTTCAACTGCTTTGATATCAGGAAGTTTGAATGAGAAAATGTTCCTGTCGCGCCAGTCCTGTTCGAGAGCGGAATACCTTGCCGACACAAATCCCCTGAAACTTGGGATATATACAACATAGGGCTGTTCGCTGCCTTCCATAAGCATGTATGTGCCGCGGTTATCCATAGTAGCATCGCCCACATAATAGGTGCGGGTGCGTTTTTCGTGTGGGAAGAGCTTGATTTTGTCGAAAAGGTTGATACGATACACCCGCTGATAAATCTCAACTTTCACCGATTTTGCCGAAAGCAGGCTTATCACTGTATTCCGTGCCGCTTTCGAAACAGGTGTCTTCACCGTAATATTGAGCAGTGTTTTGAGCATTCCATCTTTGGTTTCGCCCATCACGGCATACTTGTCATTGAGTTTCCAAGATCCATCGGCTTCACGGTGCAGATTGCAGATGCGGTTGCTTTTGTCGGCCAGAAAAATGCGGGTGATATTTGATGTATCGTTTACAGCAAAGTTGCGGTCTTTGCCGTTAAAGGCATTTCGCGAATTGTTTATGACAAGCACAGCCGCCAGCAATGCCAGCAAAACCGTAATAATGAGCGCTCTTCGGTTTTTCTTCATCTTTCTGTTAAAGGAAATTGCTTGGTTTGTAAAGAATATCACTTTGTGAGAGCATCAAAACCTGCTTCTCAGAAAGTCCTGGTGTATTTGCGACGCCTGATAAAATGCATGATAAATCCTGCAATTATCACTACCAGCACAGGAATCAGAACGTTGATAAGCTGCCATCTGACCTTTTCCGACTTTATTTTTTCGCTGTCGAGCAAGCGGAGGCGCAGTTCTTTCGACCGTACTGAGAGCAATCCTGAATCGTCGCAAAGGTAGTTCATCGCATTCATGATGAAGTCCTTGTTGCCGAATGTTTCCCTGCTGTAACGGTCGTATCCCAGAGGCAGGGGAGTAGGCCCGTTGGCCGACGATTGCAACTGGTTCTTGATGATGTCGCCATCGCTTACCACAATCATGGATGTTGGTTTGCTGGTAGCAACAAATTGTATTTCAGGAGCCTCAGCAATTTCGGCAGGAACGCGATTGAGGAATAGCGACGTGAATTTGCCTTCGAGTAAAACAGCAACAGTTTTGAAAGGATCGGTAAATTTTGTGACATCAGGTTCCTGCCGCATCACCTCGGTGGTGATTAGCGCCGGCGTATTAAGCACTTTGGAGTACCTCGACGTTGTGAGCAGCAAGGTTTTCGAAACATTCTGCGCTGTAACGGTATCGATGCTGCTGATGAATTCGGTTTTCAGCGCGTTCAGATTCCTTGCGATCGGGTGTGTTGTGGTTGAAAATACCACCGGGAAATAATACCAAGGCTCCATATCAATTTTCGGCTGGTCGCCCATCTGACCTGTAACGATAGGTATGCGCATTGCGTTCAAATCCATGATAAGGTCAGGATTTAATCGGCATCCATAGTTGAAAAACAGGTCGTTGAGGTTCAGGTCCATCCCGATTCCGATGGTTTGATCCTGGTTCTGAAGGCTGTCCATCGTTGCAAAAACAGGATCAATAAGCCATAGCACCTTGCCGCCGCGCATAATATACTGGTCGATGATGAATTTATCCTTTTCGGAAAACGCAGAATCGGGTTTGGCAATGATGATGGCCTTATACTTGTTTTTAACTACATAATCGGCTGAATCTTTGCTTTTTGGATTCCTGGTGGTGAGGCTCGAGAGCATACCGTTAATTTTTACCCTTTCAACGGTATAGTATTCGGCGAGTGACTGCCGGGCATCGGCAGTGAGTATTTCGGGCAACTCGCCGTGACCTTCAATAAAAGCAATGGCAGGCCTGTCGCCGCCACTAAGCCTGCTGATAGCACCGGCAAGCGTGTATTCAAGCGATTGTACCGAGTTGTTGAGCACTTCCTGCGGCGGTGTACCTATCTGTGAATGAAGAAGTTCTATCGGAATTTCCTTGTTTTTATAGCTAACAATTGCTCCGGGGAAAATAATCTGAGTGGAAGTGCCGCCCTGGTTTTTAACCTGGAGGTCAGTGGGATTCAGCCCGGCTTCAACAAGTTGACGGTAGGTGTTTTCACGTTCACTTTGCGAAGTGCCCGACGAAGGATTGATGAATTCAAACTGGACATTATCACTGTAGGCGCTGAATTCGTCAAGCATCTCGCGGGTTTCGTTTCTCAGCCTTTTAAAGCCTGCCGGGAAATCGCCTTCAAGATAAATTTTGAAGTAAACAACGTCGTCGAGGTTTTTCAGCATTTTTTTGGTGGCAGGCGACAGCGAATAGCGTTTCTCACCGGTGAGGTCCAAACGGTAGAAGAGGTACGACCCGATGATATTCACCAGGATGACGATAGCCAGTCCGAGCAGCAATTGTGTGATGCTGTTGCGCCTCAGGTCTTTACGTGCAGGCCTCGTAACCGTTGACGGAGTTTGTGTTACCATTTTCTGCGTTCGAGGTTAAAACGGGTAAGCATGAGGAATACGGCTATGAGGCTCAGGAAATAGATAACATCGCGGGTATCAATCACGCCGCGGCTCATAGAGGCATAATGTGCACTGATGCCAAGTTGCTGTATGAAAAGGTCGATTTTGCCGAAAAGCGAAAGGCCGTAAATAAATTCGAATCCGGTATAAACAAACCCGCACAGGAAAACGGCAATAAGAAAAGCTACAATCTGGTTTGCCGACACTGACGAAGCGAATATCCCTATGGCGGTAAAACCGGCACCGAGGAATAACAGGCCAAGGTACGAGCCCCAGGTTCCACCGATATCAATATTACCAACAGGCTGCCCGAGGCGGTAAACCGAAAAGAAATAGACCAGGGTCGGCAGCAGCGAAAAGAAAACCAGCACAACGCCTGCCAGGTATTTTGCAAGGATGATTTCGAGGTCGGTGAGTGGTTTGGTAAGAAGCAGTTCAATGGTGCCGCTGCGGTGCTCTTCGGCAAACGAGCGCATGGTGATGGCAGGGATGAGGAACAGGAATACCCAGGGAGACAGCAGGAAAAGGTTATCGATGCTCGCAAAACCGTAATCGGGAATGTTGAATTGCATCGGGAATATCCACAGGAACAGCCCGTTGATCAGCAGGAAGACGATAATCACCGAATAACCAATGAGTGAATTCAGGAAGCCGCTGACCTCTTTTCGAAGTAAAGTAAACATGCTGTTTGTATTCGGTTTGAGGCACAAAAATACAGAAATTGTCGAAGCGCCCACGAGTGAAAAACAAGCAGATCAATTCCAGGATGTAACCGTCAGGAGAATCGACGACCCAACTGATCCAACAGGGGATTGGAAATGGTGAAGGGTGATCGTTAATGAAAAATGAAAAATGGAGAATGAAGAATGAAGAATGAAGACACGTCCAGGTAATCAACAAAGCAACAAATCAACTAATCCGTTGAGTCCGGTTTCCGGCACCCGGCACGGCTATCCTTTTACCGTAACAATTACGGGGTAATCCATTGTGAGACCCAGCAGCGACGCTGCTTTGCCCTGGTTCATGGCAATTTGTAAATAGCCGTTGGAAGCAAACAGCGCGCACATTTCTCCTTCGGGTACATCGCCATAAGCTTTAACGATGGTTGTAATGGAGTACGAATCGCGCCTGAAGTTGATAGAAAACGACCGGTTTTGAACTGTTTCGCGGAACAGCCTTTCCGGGATATTTACAAAAACATTATCATATGCATCTATATACATCACCCTCCCAAGGATGTTATTTCCTTCGGTTACAGGCTGGTAGAGCGATTTTGGCAAAAGCGCAGGCACCGGTGTTCCAAGTTCATCCATGCTCTTGCCTTCGGCAATATGGCAGGCCACTTTTGCAAACCGGTCGCGCGAAGGGAAGGTAAAATATCCCGTATCCTGCAATACTTCGAGCGAAATGATTTTATCGGGAGCTTTATCGAGTATTAACGAAAATATGCCGTTATCGGCGCCAATAAAGTAATGCCCTTCGGCAAAAACGGCCAGGTGTTGGTGATTTTTTGATTCGATTGAATCAATGCCAATAATATGAATGGTGCCTTCGGGAAATTGCCGGAATGAATTGCGCAACACAAATGATGCCCTTTTTATATCGAAATGCCTGATTTCGTGCGAAATGTCCACAATGTTAACAAACGGTGTTCGCCGCAGAATAGCCCCTTTCACCGATGCTACATAGTGATCAGAAAGCCCCCAGTCGGTTGTTAATGTGATGATCGGCATAAATTGATAACCTTGTCGGGAATAGCTGTATTTTTGTTTCTCAAAATTAGAAATTAATGGTGAGCGCTGCGATGTTTAGGCGTTTTTCTTAAATAAGGCCGGCAATTCAAATAACTGAACCCAATGACCATGATCAATCTTCATACAGTCAGAAGAGTAACCCAAAGTGCATTGTGCCTGGCATCTCAATACAATAACCATCAGGTTAACAGATAAATACCAGGAAATTGAACCTTAAACCTTAAACCTTAAACTTTAAACCTTAAACTTCAAACTTCAAACACCTACTCTCCCCTGTGACCGAAAAAACCATAAGCCTCGAATCGTATAACCCTCTTGAAATTTATGGCGTTAACGACCGTAATATCAATCTGTTGCATGAGCTTTTCCCGAAACTCAGGATCATTGCCCGAAGCGATATGCTGAAAGTTCAGGGTGAAGACCAGGATATTGAGCAGTTTGAGCAGATATTTACTTCGTTGTTAATGTTTTACGATAACTTTAACAAGCTCGGTGAGGATGATATCAGGCGGTTAGCTACCAATGGCAATGCCGGCGAGGAATCGGGTAACTTCAGAGAAGTGAATGCCGATGTGCTTGTACATGGACGCAACGGCATGATGATACGTGCCCGTACACCCAACCAGCAGCGCATGGTCGATAGCATTTCGCGCAACGATATGATTCTGGCCATCGGCCCTGCCGGAACAGGCAAAACATACACTGCCGTGGCACTTGCTGTGCGGGCGCTGAAGAATAAGGAGGTAAGGCGCATCATTCTTACCCGCCCTGCTGTTGAGGCAGGCGAAAACCTGGGATTCCTGCCCGGCGACCTCAAGGACAAGCTCGACCCTTATTTGCAGCCGCTTTACGATGCCCTGCGCGACATGATTCCTACACAAAAACTGGTATCGTACCTCGAAGACGGCACCATCGAAATTGCCCCTTTGGCCTTCATGCGCGGACGTACCCTCGAAGGCGCCTTTGCCATCCTCGACGAAGCCCAGAATGCTACCGAGGGACAGCTAAAAATGTTCCTCACCCGAATGGGAAAATCCTCCAAGTTTGTGATTACCGGCGATATCACGCAGATTGACCTGCCTCGCAATCAAAATTCAGGACTTGTGCAGGCGATGCGAATTCTGCATGACGTCAGAGGCATCGATATAATAATGCTCGACAACCGCGATATTGTGAGGCATAAGCTGGTGACGAATATTATTAATGCGTATGAAAGGGAAAAAGATAGACGAACCGGCGAAAAATGAAATTCCAGCCTTAATTTTGTGATTTAATGAAGAGTACTGAAGCATTGAAAATCACCTGATGCTTTGATATTAGTCCTCACGGCATAGAACATTAACCCAGTAACTTTAAACTCAGATCAATGCAAAACGCCATCACACGAACCAATTTTGAATTCCCGGGTCAGCAAAACCTGTATGTTGGCAAGGTCCGCGACGTTTACAATATCAAGGATGAGTTGCTCATCATGGTCACCAGCGACCGTATTTCGGCATTCGATGTGGTGTTGCCAAGAGCTATTCCTTATAAAGGACAGGTTCTCAACCAGATAGCCGCCAAATTCCTCGACGATACCGCCGATATTGTTCCTAACTGGAAAATTGCCGTCCCCGATCCCATGGTTACTGTCGGGAGGCTGTGTGAGCCGTTTAAGGTGGAAATGGTGATCCGCGGTTACCTTTCGGGACATGCATGGCGCGAGTACAAATCGGGCAAACGTTCGCTTTGCGGCGTAACTATGCCTGAAGGAATGAAGGAAAACGATAAATTTCCCGAACCCATTATTACACCCACTACAAAAGCCGCTGTCGGGCACGATGAGGATATTTCGAAAGAAGAGATCCTGAGCCTTGGTTTGGTTGATAAGGACGATTACGAATTGCTCGAAAAATACACCCGTGCCATTTTCCAACGCGGAACCGAAATTGCGGCCAAAATGGGACTGATCCTCGTTGATACAAAGTATGAATTTGGTAAAGCCAATGGTGAGATTTACCTCATCGACGAGATTCATACCCCCGATTCATCGCGCTATTTTTACAAGGAAGGCTACGAAACACGCCAATTAAAAGGTGAACCGCAGAAACAGCTTTCAAAGGAATTTGTGCGCGAATGGCTCATGGCCAACGGTTTCCAGGGTAAGGAGGGCCAGCAGGTTCCTTTCATGAACGACGAATTTGTCAATTCAGTTTCTGAAAGGTATATCGAACTCTTTGAAAACATTACAGGAGAAAAATTTGAAAGAGCTGACGTTTCGGATGTGCCTTCACGCGTTGAATCGAATATCAGGAAATTTCTTCAGGCATATTACCGGTAGGATCGAACAAAGGTTCGATTGGTTGATTGGTTCGATTGGTTGATTGGTTGACTTTCGGTTTGAGTTTGACTAACCATTAACTATTTCCTATTAACCATTAACTACTTCAAAATCTACTTCAAAATATCCTTCAGCGATCTCAATTCCAGCGCTTTATCATACTCGCCTTCCTTTTCAAATGCAACACTCAATTCGTTGATAAGGCGCGAAATTATGCTCTTATTAGAGCAAACGGTATAATATTTCTCTTCAGGGGTAATGCCGGCTTGTTTCAGATAGAGTTCCACTTCGCGACGTGAAAATACAGCTCCTCGGGCATATGGGTTGATGTAAAAAAGGATGTTTCCCGGCTCAACAGGCAATGCTGAATCATCAGAATACAGGGCGATAAAATGACCAGGCAACCCAACGCCAAAAACCGGAATGCCTAATCTTTCAGCGAGGGCTATATAAAGTATCCCGATCGAAAGCGGGTTTCCACGGCGGTTTTCGAGCAGGTTGTTTAAAAAATAGCCTCCCGATTCAAAAATCTTATGGTGCTCAAACTTCTGTCCAAAACCATGTACTTCGAACAATATATGATTCAAAACCCTGATAGTTTCGAGGGCTGTAAGCCTGTCATTGAGTTCGAGCCATATATCGCGCCGCAGTTTCTCAAAGATTTCCTGAAGTTTTTGTTCATTCATCTCTGGATATTGAAACCTGGTGATGATACAAAAGCCGCTGAAAAGATCATGGTTGTCTCCCGATACCCAGTCTCTTAGCTTTTTTTGGATATCCTCAAATTGAATACGATGGACAATGTGTTCGATCCTGCGCTGTACAAGTTCATCGAATGAGTGCTCCCAGGCGCCTTCGAGCACCTGAACTGCCTGGGGGCCAAGGCCGTATATCCGTTCGCTTACGCTCTGATAGGCAACAGGGTCTGGATCATCGAGCAGGCTGATGAGCGCATGGAGTTCCTGATTTTCGGCCATTGAGGACATATCACAAAGGTAAGGCCGGCCTCACAGCCAAAACTGCACAGGGTCCAGGATTTTTTCAACAATGCTTCGTTGAAAGCTGGGTGTGGAGGAAAAAGTATATTATTTGGACAGCCGGTCCAGTACCAGCTTAATTAAGTTCTCCATATCTTTCTTGTAATCAGCGGCATAGGTCTTGGCAACACGGTTTGCCACGATGTTGCAAATTGTAAGCGTTTCGTGTCCGAGCAATCGTCCCAACCCATAAAGAGCCGATGTTTCCATTTCAAAATTCGCAATACGGTGGCCCTGGTAATCGAATGTTTCGATGAGACTATTTAATTCAGGGAAAGCTGTTTTAAGGCGCAGTTCTCTTCCCTGTGGACCATAAAAACCGGGTGCTGTGAGCGTTATGCCATGATGAAACCCGTCACCAAGTTTATCGAGTAATTGTTTCGACGATTCAACGGCATATATTCCGGGCAGGTTCTCATTCCAGCCGGTATGTTGCACAAATGCGGCAGCCAGGGCAGCTTCGGTTACTTTTTCGTTGTTCAGATAAAAATACAATAAACCGTCGAGGCCAATACCGTATGTCGAAACAACAGCTTCGCCGGGTCGGATATCGGCCTGCAAAGCGCCAGATGTGCCTAACCTTATGATATTCAGCGTAGTGTGAGTGGTTTTCGGTTCGCGGGTTTCGAGGTCAATATTTACAGCTGCATCCAGTTCGTTCATCACAATGTCGAGGTTGTCGGTTCCCATCCCGGTCGAAATTACCGATAGCCTTTTGTGATTCAGCGTCCCGGTATGGGTAAGCATCTCGCGGTTCTGAACTTTGAATTCGATATGGTCAAAATACTTTGAAATTTCGGGAACCCTGCCCGGATCACCTACAACAATGATGGTTCCGGCAATATTTTCGGGCTTTACATGAAGGTGATACACACTTCCGTCGTTATTCAGGATTAATTCTGATTCGGGGATTCGAGTCATAATAGTAAATTTGCTTCAAAAGTACAAAGAAGAAACGAGATGGCTGCCCGTGGCCATTCAGCTTAATAATGAACAAATTGGCTCAAATTGCAGATTAAATCTTCATATCAGCATCACCGGTTTGCAAACGGCATCAGGCTTGTGCACCGCCAGACCGACAGCCCGGTTGCTCATGTCGGAATCATCGTAAATGCCGGTGCACGCGACGAATTGCCTCATGAACAAGGCATTGCTCATTTTATTGAACATTTGGTTTTCAAAGGCACACAAAAGCGTACTGCACGCCAGGTGCTCGACAGGATTGAAAACGTGGGAGCCGACCTCAACGCCTTTACCACCAAGGAAGATACTACTGTTTATGCATCGTTTCTTTCGGAGCATTATGCCCGAACATTGGAGCTTTTCGCTGATATTCTCTTCCATTCGGCTTTTCCTGACAGTGAACTGAAGAAGGAAAAAGATGTAGTGATTGATGAGCTTAATTCATACAAGGACAGCCCGATGGAGTGGATCCACGACGAATTTGACGAACTGATCTTTGGTGAACATCCGCTGGGCAAAAACATTTTAGGCACACCTGCGCACCTCAGGAAATTTAACCGGAATCATGTACTGGAATTCACTAAGCGATTGTACTTTACCAATCAGATGGTGATCAGTTCGGTTGGAAGCATTGATTTTGATAAGCTCATAGCCATGGCCGGAAAGTATTTCGGTAATGAGCAATCACACCTGGGTGCGCCGGAAAGACTGGCGCCACCTGCATACCTCAAAACCGATGCCAGCAGGAAGTTTTCGAAGCACCAGTCGCATATCGTCATTGGTAATCGGGCATACAGTTACCATGATAAAAAGCGTTACACCCTGGCGTTGCTCACCAATATGCTTGGTGGCCCGGCCATGAATTCCACACTCAATCTCGTACTGCGCGAAAAACACGGTATCGCTTACAACCTTGAATCAGCGTATCAGCCGCTTTCTGATACCGGCATTTTCACCATTTACCTTGGCACCGATACCCGGATGGTTGAGAAAGCCATTTCGCTTGTAATGAAAGAGTTGGATAAACTCCGGCAGAAAGCAACCAGCAGCAGCAGGCTCAATATCAGCAAAGAACAGCTTAAAGGCCAGATCGCCATCTCGGTTGAAGCCCATCAGAACGAGATGCTTTCGACAGCCAAAAGCATGATACTTTTTAATAAGGTTGACAGCATTGCAGAGGTGATCAGCCGAATAGAAGCCATAACCGTTACGGATGTTCAGGAAGTTGCAAACGAGATTTTTAATCCCTCGCTGTTAAGTTCACTTATATTTACAAATGGCAGAAAATAGGAATCACCCGGGATTTGATGTATCAGGCGAGTCGCTGCTCCTGCCCGGCATTGAGCTTTATGCCCTTGATCATACTTCGCCCGAGCCTGAGGTTCTGAACGCGCTTTCGAGGGAAACACATCTCAGGACCACCAGCCCGCAGATGCTTTCGGGCCACCTGCAGGGGACATTGCTCCGAATGATCAGCCTGATGTGCAAGCCGAAACTGGCACTCGAAATCGGCACATTCACGGGATATTCAGCCATCTGTCTTGCCAGTGGAATCAGCCAGGGCGGGACACTCCATACTATTGAGTGCAATCCTGAACCGGGAGAAATTGCATCGAAATATTTTCGAAAAGCCGGTCTCGAAACCGTTATACATCAACACATTGGCGATGCTTTCGATATATTGCAGGAGTTAAACGGGCCTTTCGGCCTCGTGTTTATTGATGCCAATAAGGACGATTATATCCGGTACTTCGAAATGGTTTTCCCGAAAGTAGAAACCGGCGGAATTATCCTGGCCGACAACACCTTGTGGTACGGGCGGGTGCTTACACCGCAGGCCGCAACCGACAGGGAAACCAAGGGAATTGTCGCTTTTAACGAATACATCAGAAATCACAGCGGCGTTGAAAGCCTGCTGCTACCGGTTCGCGATGGCCTCACCATAATTCGTAAACTCAAATCCTGACGTTAGTTTACTTTGTATTCAAAGCGTATCTCCTGGAGTTGCTTATTGGCTTCGATGATCTTGGTTTTGAGGTTCTCCTTGTATTTGACTACCCGTTCGGCCAGTTCGGCATCGCCTGTGGCTATGATTTGCGCTGCAAGTATGGCGGCATTCTGCGCGCCATTCACTGCAACCGTTGCAACGGGTATTCCGGGAGGCATCTGCACAATGGCCAGCAACGAATCAAGCCCGTCGAAAGCCGATTTGATGGGCACACCAATGACAGGGAGTGGTGTAAATGCAGCAATCACGCCCGGCAGGTGAGCGGCCATACCGGCAGCAGCGATGATCACTTTTATTCCCCTGGCTGAAGCTCCTCCGGCAAACTCTTCCACTTTTTCAGGTGTACGGTGTGCCGAAAGCGCATTCATTTCAAAAGGTATCTTCAATTCATTCAGGATGTTAGCGGCGCTTTCCATCACCGGAAGGTCGCTTGTGCTGCCCATTATAATACTTACAATTGCTTTCATGGCTTTATAGTTTTGCGGGAGCTAAGTTAATGCTGTTATTCCAAAACTCAAGAGCAGGCAAATAATTAGGAATGAATTTGTATCTCTTGATGGCTTTCCGTCCGAAAGTTGTCGAAACATTTCACCCTACGAATCAATGCCGGTACAGCAGGATATTTTATCTTTGCCGTAAACGAAAAAACCATGGCCGATACCTGGAAACTGCATGATAAAACTTTTGTAAAATATATGTCTGCCGCGAAAATTCAGGCAGGCGTCAGGAAACTGGCCGCAACACTCAACCGGGAATACGAGGGGAAAAATCCTTTGTTCGTGGTTGTACTGAACGGGTCTTTCATTTTTGCATCGGATTTGCTCAAGCGTGTAACCGTGGATTGCGATATAGCCTTTATCAAGGTTTCATCGTACAAAGGCGTAAACTCTACCGGACAAATACAGGAACTTATCGGGCTCGATGTCGCAGTTGAAGGCCGGCATGTGGTGCTGGTGGAGGATATAGTGGATACAGGTCTCACCATAGTGAAGGTGATTGCCAAAATCAGGGCGATGAATGCTATTGATGTTAAGGTTGCAGCCTGCCTGCTCAAACCTGATGCCTATCAGATGGATGAGCCGATTGACTATGTATGTTTCAGAATTCCCAACGATTTTGTAGTTGGCTATGGACTCGATTATGACGGACTAGGCAGGAATTCGGCTGATATTTACAAAATTTCTGATTGAACAGTATTGCTTTGAATGTATCGTAACAACATCATAAACAGTTGGTTATAAACTTAATCGATCACATCATATGCTGAACATCGCGCTATTTGGCCCTCCGGGCGCCGGAAAAGGAACCCAATCACAACTTATCATTGAGAAATACAACCTGGCTTATATCTCCACAGGCGACCTGCTACGCCAGGAAATTGCCGAAGGCACAGAACTCGGTCACCGTGTTAAGGATATTATTCAGCGCGGCGAACTCGTTTCCGATGAGATCATGGTCGAACTCATCGAAAAAAAGATCATTTCGAGCACCGATAGCAACGGCATACTGTTCGACGGTTTTCCGCGCACCTTCGTGCAGGCATACATACTCGACGGCCTCCTGCTCAAACTCAACACATCGCTTTCGTGCATGTTGAGCCTCGAAGTTCCTAACGATGAGCTCGTTTATCGGCTTATTGAAAGAGGCAAAGTATCGGGCAGGTCCGACGATACCGAAGATGTGATCAAACGCCGGCTGGTTGAATACGAAAACAAAACACTTCCTGTAAAGGAGTATTACAAAGAGCGTAACCTGTATTATGCAATAGACGGTGTGGGCCCGATTCCCGAGATATTTGAACGCCTCAATGCCCAAATAGAGCTTTCGCTTCAAAAGGAATGGTTCAACCTGGTGCTTTCGGGATCTCCTGGCTCAGGTAAAGGGACGCAGGGAAAATTGTTAGCCGAAAAATTCAACCTGTATTATATCTCCACCGGGGCGCTGTTGCGTAAAGAAGTCCTCAATAAAACCGAAGTCGGCCTTAAGGTGAAGGAGAGTATGGCTCAGGGTGATTTAATCCCCGATGAACTTGTAATACCGCTCCTTGAGCAGGAAATAAAACACCGCACTGATGTTAACGGCTTTATTTTCAAAGGTTTCCCCCGAACTGTGCTGCAAGCCTATATTCTCGACGGATTGTTGCGCAGGATGAATATGCGGGTTTCGTGTGCAGTTGAACTCAAAGTGCCGACACTCGACCTGATCCGCCGCCTCGATAATCGCGGAAAGAGTGAAAAGGCACGTCCTTACGATCAGTCGACCGAACTCATCATACACAGGCTGGAGGAGTACGAAGTGAAAACCAAGCCGACAATGGATCTTTATCGCAAGCAGAACAAGCTGCTGGAGATTGATGCTACAGGCAGTCGCGAAGAGGTAATTGAAAGGCTTTCGAATGCCGTTGCTTCGGTGATGAAGAAGAAAAGATAGTGACCGACGTTTGAGGTTTGAAGTTTAATATTTCAAGTTGGTTCTGATAATTAACCCGTAATAACAAACGCCTGCAACAACTTGAAACTTGCAACCAGAAACTTCAAACATTAGACATGAAACTTCAAACACAAAACCCCCAATCCCATGGCCTCGTCGAATTTTGTTGATTATGTGAAGATTTTCCTTCGGTCGGGCAACGGTGGGGCAGGGTCGGCACATTTTCTGCGCACAAAGCTCAACCCGCGCGGAGGACCCGATGGCGGTGACGGCGGACGCGGCGGACATATCATCGTTCGTGGCAATTCGCAGTTATGGACACTCCTGCACCTGAAATATACCAAGCACCTGATGGCTGAAAACGGCACAGGTGGTTCAGGAGCACTGAAAAAAGGGGCCGAAGGCGGAGATATTGTCATTGAAGTTCCGCTTGGCACAGTGGTTAAAGATGCCGAAACGGGTGAACAGGAGAGTGAAATCACCTTTCATGGCGAAGAAAAAATAGTGATGCGTGGCGGCAGGGGCGGACTGGGTAACGATCATTTCAAGTCGGCAACCAACCAGGCACCCAAATATGCACAACCCGGAGAAGAAGGAATTGAAGGCTGGAAGATATTTGAACTTAAAATACTTGCCGATGTTGGCCTGGTAGGCTTCCCGAATGCGGGGAAATCAACTTTGCTGTCAGTGCTTTCAGCCGCAAAACCCGAAATTGCCGATTACCCTTTTACCACTCTTCGTCCAAACCTCGGTATTGTCGCCTACCGCGAAGGCCTTTCATTTGTAATGGCCGACATCCCCGGCATTATTGAAGGCGCCAGCGAAGGCAAAGGCCTGGGATTGAGATTTCTGCGGCATATAGAACGGAACTCGGTGTTACTGTTTATGATTCCTGCCGATAGCAAGGACATCAGGAAAGAATACACCGTGCTGCTCAACGAACTCAAACAGTACAATCCCGAGTTGCTCGATAAAAACCGCGTACTTGCCATCACCAAATGCGATATGCTTGATGCCGAAATGACGGGGCTGATGAAGAAAGAACTTCCCAAAGTACCTTCGGTGTTTATTTCGTCGCATACACAACAGGGATTAACCCAGCTGAAAGATCTTTTGTGGAAATCGTTAAACGGTTGAACTCTCAAGTAACAGCTTCAGTATGAATCCCTTGCAACTTTTACTGAATCAGTTTCCTCCCGATTTTTCCAATATACACACAGTTACAGCCGGACAAATGTATGTTGCGTTGCAGCTTACCAATGGCAATATAGGCGTTTGTGCAAGACTGGACTATGAATTTCCTCCCGACATTTTAAAGGTTAGAACGATCAACTTATCGGAACCTTCTCACCGGATATTGCTAATCGCCTATTACAATGCACTCCTTAATCCCCGGGCTGCTTACAGTTCGCAGGGCGATATCTTCAGCGAAATTGATTTCAGCAAAACCGGGCCAATTGTGATGGTTGGGAATTTCAGGCCTTTACTTAAAAAGTTTGATGACGCATCCATTGATGTTGCCGTTTTCGACCTGAAACAGGATGATGCCCGGCTCAAACCCTATTCCGAAATTTATTCGTATCTTGCTGATGCTACTGATGTTATACTTACTTCCACCTCGCTTGTAAACGACACATTTTCCGAAATGATCAGCAGGATAGGTGCCGGCACCAAAGTTTACATGCTTGGCCCGTCAACCATTTTGCACAAAACAATGTTCCAATTTAACCCGGTAATCAGCCTGTCGGGCATGATATTTCCGGCTCAAACCAGCGAAGTAATAAAAGTGATTGCCGGTAATGGAGGTACGCCTGAGTTCTCAAAGTATGCGTGTAAAGTAAGCATTCACAGAAAGTAACAGCATTATCAAAATATTTAAACCTGCAACAGATGAAACTATACGATAAAGTTACTCCGAATTACAAAATCTGGTTTTCTGATCCTGAAGGTAATGGGATACTGGGTGATGGCAAATGGAAAATCCTCCTGAAAATTGAGGAGTGCGGATCGCTGGTCAAGGCTTGCGAAGAATTAGGAATTACCTATCGCCGCACCTGGAACGATTTGAAAAAAATTGAAACCATGCTGGGCTTCAGCCTGCTCGAAACCACACGCGGCGGACAGGATGGTGGTAGTACGCACCTTACGGCTGAAGGCCGGAAGCTTGTGGCGGCATTTGAAAAGTTCCATCAAAAAATGGATCAGCTCATGGAGCAGGAGTTTACAAATTTGATGAACAACCTCAACGAATAGCTTTTATCATAGCAGCGTTTTCCCCGCATCCTGCATTTTGCAACATTTTTTCCGTCAGGGCAATTACTTTTTAGCTCTGTGGTAATCAATTAAAGGATACACGATGATTGAAATGCCAAATATGCTCATGATTTCCGGTAACGCCCGTAACATTGGAAAAACTACGCTTGCTTGTGCCGTTATAAAACAGGTATGTTCTTCGCATGAAATCTGGGGTTTGAAAGTTACCAGCATTCGTCCCGGGGAGGATAAATACCACGGGAGCCATGCGAGTATGCTGCAAAAGGGATTTGTCATCGTTGAAGAAACTGATGCGGATATTCCAAAAGATACAGCCCGCATGCTGAAAGCCGGAGCCGGGAGATCATTCTACATGCAGACTGCCGACACAGATATCGCTGAAGCAGCCGACTATCTGAAAACCTACCTTCCTCATAATGTAGCCGTTGTGTGCGAGAGCCGTAGTTTGAGGAAAGTAATCAAGCCCGGAATATTCGTATTTTTGCAAACAGAATCAAATAACCTGCATTTAAAAACAGATACTGAAATCATTGCCTTAGCCAATGTTGTGCACAACTGCAACCCCGGCATGCAAAGCATTCTGGATATGGCACAGGGATTAAGATTTCATGACAATCGCTGGATTATAAATAATTAAGACGAGTAAAGAAAATGAAGACGAATCAAAGAATCTTCGAAAACAAGCTGAACATTTTCAGGAAAACACTCCTGGTATTTACGCTTACCATTACCATTATACCTTTAGCCTGGTCGCAAAGGGGCGGCAGTATCTACCTCGAACCTTCCGGTGCTATTACCAGCCGCTGGATTGCAAACCAGGATATTTATGGCAACGGAGAATTACCTTATGTAACATCTTTCGGGCTTTATGGCGGTTTCCGAACCTATTACTTCGCAAGTTCCGACATAGGAATGAATTATGGAATAGGCTATCGCCGTATGGGTCAAAACTATGAAGGGGATGAAAAGGGCGCTAACGCAAAAAGAAAAGTAACGCTCGATTACATCCAGATTCCGATGCTGGGAATGTTCGCACTTGCCGACAGGGAGTACCCCACCTGGTTTTCTATCGGCCCTCAGATTTGTTTTCTTACAAAGGCTAACCAGTATTTCTCCCGGGAACCCGGTGGAGAAAGCCTCATGAGGCCTGAATATCTTCCTGAAGGCGATACCAATGTTTACCAGTGGTTCAGGCCTTTCGACCTCATGATCGTGATGGAATTCAATAAAATGTTCAGGTTCTCAAAAGCACCGCGTATTACGATGAACTACACACTCGAATCTGGTTTTGGTGTACTCGATATCAATGATGAAGCCTACCGCATTCCAAACTACCGTAAAATTTATGGTGCATCGCACAATATGTATTTTGGTTTCAGGGTTGGGATAATGTACAGGGCAATAAGGTAAATTGTCATTTTTTTAACCTGCAATGAATCAATAACTTGTAACACTCGTTCTACAAAAGTCTTCTCACCTGAGAATTGATTTGAATAGCGGCTTTGGTTTATATTCCAAAGCCGTTTGCTTTTTTAGTGTGATGACTTATTTAATAATCCACTTGTTTGAAAGATCAATTGTTTGATAATCATTAAATTGTAATACATTTTTAATCAATCTTATATTCATAATGTCTGAGTTTTTGCAGTATTGTTGCAGCGTTAGTAACTTTTCTGCACGGTTTTTGTTTAACGAAAAGAGTTACTGCAAACTTAATCCACTCAGGCAAGCATTTTCTTAACCTGTTGGGGTGCAGTATATGGCAGCCATATTCAAAGCCGGCAACCGCAATGTTTGACCAGGAAGTTTCTACCACCTGAAACAAGCGTAATATATGAACTACACGAGGCATATTATTTTTATGAAACGAATTTTGTTACTGAATGCATGTTTGTTTGGAATTTTGTTAAGGGCAACTGCCCAGCAGGAAGGTGATATATATTTTGAACCTGCTGTCGGCTTCGATACGAGGTGGATTGTTAATCAGGATATTTATGGCAATGCCGAAATGGATTATGTTACCTCCTACGGAATGTTTTACGGATTTCATGGATCGTTTTTCCTTAAGCAAGATTTCGGGTTGAATGCCGGGATAGGATTCCGAAAAATGGGGCAGAAATACGACGGTATGCAGCAAGGAGCGTTTGCCAGGCGCAATGTTACGCTCAATTATATTCAAGTTCCGGTAATGGCCATGTTTGCGCTTTCGGGCCATGATTATCCTACCTGGTTTTCAATAGGCCCGCAGTTCTGTGTACTGGCAAATGCCACCCAATACTTTCACCGGGAAGACGGAGGAACACCGCTTACCCGGCCGGATTATCTGCCTGAAGGAGAAATTAATGTTACCAAATGGTATAAACCTTTTGATATCATGATAGCTATGGAGTTTAACCGGGTAATGGCGCTGCGCAAACTGCCAAAACTCAGCCTGAATTACGTTCTCGAAACCGGTTATGGCGTTTTTGATATTAATCGGAAGGAATACCAAATACCCAATATTCATGGGGTTTACAAAGGTTCACATAACATGTACCTTGGTTTCAGATTCGGTGTAATGTACAACGCAATAAGGTAAGGCTGTTCTGTTGGTTTTCAGCCGATCAGGAATGTTAACGCTACCTGCCTTAGGTCAGCGGCTCTTCCCCTGCACTATTCGATTGTTACAATCGGCCAGGGCTGAGCATTTACCCATGCACCACGGGTGAAATCAGGTACTTCGATGCTCCTGCTTTTCTTATTCACCGATATCTCACTTAACTGCACAATGCTCGACCATGCAGCAGCATCATACACATCCTGGTCTAATGGAAGTCCCTTGCGCAGGCAATAAATAAGCCGGTAGTCCATGATAAAGTCCATACCACCATGTCCACCTACTTTCCTGGCTTTTTCACCGATTTGTTTCGACAGCGGGTGCTCGTATTTTTGCATTAATGCATCAAAATCTTCCTTTTTGAGGAATTCATGGGCTGAAGGTTCCAGCGCAATGTTCTGTTCCGGGTATTTCACAGCCATCCCTTTGGTACCGCTGATGAGATGTATCCGGTTATATGGCCTTGGACTGGTAGTGTCATGCTGTATCATCAGCGTGTGGCCTTTTACAGTATGAATGAGCGTAGTATTCATATCGCCGAGCTTATACTCCTGCAGTGCTTCCGGTGAACCTGCTCCATATTTTGCAGCAGCATAAAGGCTCATCCCGGCCTGTTTTGTTGACATTGAAGTGAGGTAATCAAAACGGTCGCCGCGGTTAATACCCATAATCTGGGCAATAGGTCCAAGGCCATGGGTGGGATATAAACTCCCGTTGTGTTTCCTGCTGTATTCAAGACGCCACTGGTGGTAATAACCACCCTTGTTTTCTTCGGCAAATTTGAGCCAGCGCAGGTCATGAATATAGGCTCCTTCGGCATGAAGAATTTCCCCGAAAACATCGTTGCGGGCCATATTCAGGGTGGCCATTTCAAAGAAATCATAGCAGCAGTTTTCGAGCATCATACAGTGACGCTGTGTTTCCTCGGCTGTATTCACCAATTGCCAGCACTCATCAAGTGTCATGGCTGCCGGCACTTCTGTAGCGATATGTTTGCCACATTTCATGGCATAAACGGCAATAGGTGTATGCAAATACCATGGGGTGCAGGAATAAACGAGGTCTATGTCGTTGCGCTCGCATACTTTTTGCCAGTCAGTGTCGCCGGTATATTCGGCAGCAGCAGGCAGGCCTGCATCGGTGATGGTTTTGTTCGATTCCTTCACCAGTTGTAAAACCGGATCGCACAGGGCAAGTATCTTCACACCTTCGACCTGTAATAGTCTGCGAACGGCATCGCTTCCACGCATACCTACACCAATTACGGCAATTCTCACTGTCTCAATGGGTTCACAGGAAAGTCCCATGGCCGATTTTCGCTTCTCCTTTGGAGGCTGTGGCGAAACCACCGAAGGTAAAACATCAGAGTGCTCTTCAGCATTCATTGCGAATGAACCTGAAAGCGGAGCAAGACTGGCAGCAGCCGTTCCGATGGCTGTAAGTTTAAGGAAATCGCGCCGGCTTTTACGATTGCTTTTATTTTCCATGGTTAGAACTTTCTTTTAGTTTCGCAAATATAAATATAGAAATGAAACGCAAGATACGCTCGTCCGGAAAATTTGAATAAATGATTGATTTAGGAACGGTCAATGGACAATGGACAATTGACAATGGAGTTGCTGCGGGCGGCTCCCTTCAGGGATACAGGGGCGCGATAGACTAATGGACAATTGACAATGGTTCAAATAATCAACAACTCAACAACTCAATAATCCAACCGATCGGCACGTCGCTCCGTCGCCCTATCACCCCGTCGTCCAATCGACCAATCCACCACTACCTGATCAGGGTAATTGTTCCGCTGGTTTGTTCGGGCATGTTGGTGTGATCACCGACATCCTTATTGCGCCAGATTTTGCCATCGCGGAAAATAGCAGTGATCTTCCACACATAAATACCCTGCTGACACGGAACCTGCTTGTAAGTGCCATCCCAGCCTTCTGCAGGTGCGCCTTTATCGTCAAGGCTTTCCGATGACCAGATGAGGGCATCCCAGCGGTTATAAATCTCAGCCCTGTAATAGGCCAGGTTAATACCCACGGGTTTCCACAGACGTGTTTGTTCCACCGGTCCCGAAGGAGCGAATGCATTGGGTACCCACAGGCCGGTGTACATCATTTTGTAGAGGAAGCTGGTTGAGTCGATACAGCCGTATTTGTTATAAGCGAAAAGTTGTACTAAGTAGTCACCGTCGAGGTCATATTGAACCACTGGTGACTCGCCTGCCGAGGTTTGGCCGTTGCCGAAATCCCAGTAGTATTGATCAGCATTGAGCGATCCGTTGATAAAGTGCACCTGTCCCTGCACGTTTTCAAAATCTTTTTCAAGGCCGAAGGCACTTACAGGGGTTGGGAACACGCCAACAGCATGCGAAACGGTGTCAATACAGCCGTTGCTGTCGGCCACGGTAAGCAATACCTGATAATTGCCGGTTTCGTCGAAGGTGAACGAAGGAGCAGCGCCGGTCAACCAACCGATCTGCTGTTGCGATTCGTCAATTATCCAACCCCAGTGAGTGATAGGTGAAATGCTGCCCTGCGAGTGATCGAAGAAGTAAGTTGGCTGACCCTGGCAGGCCACACTGTTGTCAAAAGCTGCATCCGGCAAACCAAAGATGGTCACCTGGCGGGTGGCTGTATCGGCACAACCGAACTGGTTAGTAACGATGAGGCTGGCATCGAATTGACCCACACTGCCGTACGTGTATGTAGGATTACGTTCTTCCGAGAGGTCATTTACACTCAGCGGGTCGCCGAAGTTCCAGGCGTAGCTCACCCACAGTGCTCCGTTGGTATTGGTGGTATCCATGAAGGCCGTCTTATCGCCGAAGCATTGTTTGTCGGTCATAAAGCCTGCCAGCGGTGAGGCAAACACGGTGATCTTCATGGCAGTAGAGTCGCTGATGAGGGTATCATTCACCAGGGATGTTACTTTGAGCGATACCCAGTACTGTCCGGGTTGCGTGTAAGTATGGGTTACCGTTGGCAGATAGGTAGTGTAGATGGTAGGTATTGAACCGTCGCCCCATGTCCATTGCCAGCCGGTGATACCTGCGCCGCCTGTACTGCGGTCGCTGAAGGTGAGCGAATAGTTCTGGCAGGTGAGTGTATCGGGCAGCATCATAGCGGCAACCAGGCAGGGATTGATCAGAATTTCCTGTGTCACGGTATTTGTGCAGCCGTTTTCATCAGTAACAGTAAGCGTTACGGAGTATGTGCCGCCGGCAGCATAAGTATGAACCACGGTATTCACCGGTGCAGCAATGGTTTGCGAGGTGCCGTCGCCAAATAGCCATGTGCAGGAGGCAACAGGGGCAGCAACACCCAGGCTGGTGCTGGTGAAGGTCACTGTGTTATCACATTCTTCAACCTCGGTGGTAAATGCAGCCACAGGCAGGGCATTTACAGTGATGTTAAGGATGTAGGTGGATGAGCAGCCGTATATATCGGTGGTGTTAAGGGTAACAGTGTAGAATCCAGGCTGGCTGAAGATATGTGACGGATTGGCAGCGGAAGAACTGTTGGCACTACCTGATGCCGGGTCACCGAAGTTCCACTGGTAAGAGTTGATAATGTCATTAGCCGGGGCAACCAGTTGTGATGTGAACTGTGTGGCACTGCCGGCACAGGTATTCTGTGCTGTGAACTCAACGGCAAATGCAGCCGGCACACAAACCTGCTGAACAATGGTATCGCTGCAGCCGTGGCTGTCGGTAATGATCAGTTTCACCTGATAGCAGGTATCCACCTTGAAGTAGGTATAGGAAGGATGTTGCAGGGTGCTGTACTGGTATGGTTCGAATTCCCACAGCCATGATGTCACGACAGCCTGCGTAGCGGTGGACTGATCCTGGAACTGTACGGTGCCATTGCTGCATGGTGTGGTAGCGAAAGCAAACGCAGCCGCCGGTGTGCTCCAGATCTGTACGGGTTGGGTAATGGTATTGCTGCAGCCGTTATCGGTAGTAGTGGTAAGGCTGACGGTATAAAGACCCGGCAGGGTGTAGGTAAATTCAGGGTTCTGGAGGTTCGAAGTATCGCTAAGCACACCATTTACACCGAAATCCCAGTGCCAGCCCACGATGGTGCTACCAGCCGGGGCTGACGACTGGTCGGTGAATTGGGTTGCCTCACCCATGCAGGCCTGCTGGTAAACAAAGGCAGACATTGGCCCTTCGGTAACGGTAACTGTATGGGAGACAGCATTGTGGCATCCCGAAACATCAACAATGGTGAGGGTAACGGTATATGTTCCCGGGTTGGCATAGGTATGAACCGGGTTCTGCAGGTTGCTGTGAACTGAACCGTCGCCAAAATCCCAATCGAATGACTGAACGGTTGCGATGTTGGTGAGGGTAGTATCGGTGAAGAATTCCACGGGGCTGCCGTCGCAGGTAACCGGACCGGTGATGAAGTCAACGCCGGGTTCGGGATTAATTACAACCGGAATCATAATGCTATCGGTGCATCCCGAAGCATTGGTGGCAAACAGTACAACCTGGTAAGTGCCTGCGGCAGAGAAGGTATGCACAGGATTGCTGAGTGTGCTTGTATTGGCAGCGCCGCTTGCCGGGTCGCCAAAGTTCCACAGCCAGCCGGTAATTACGATTCCTCCCGTGGTTGTGGTTTGATCGGTAAACTGCGTGGCATCACCCTCACAGGTATTCTGGTAAGCGAAACCGGCAACAGGGCTTGGCGATATTGAAATATTTTGCTGATATGTGTTCTCACAACCGCTTTGAGTATAAACGGTGAGCTTCACATTGAAAGTAGCTGCCTGGGCATAGGTGTGAGTGATCGTCGGGGCAAATGCTGTGTAAGTGGTGTCGTGTCCGTCGCCGAAATTCCAGTGCCACATCGTGATATTACCGCCATTGCCGCTGCTCAGGTCAGTGAAGGTGATAGCCGAATTCTGGCATCCGGGTGCCGAAACAGCAAATGATGCAGCAGGAGCAGGCGTTATGGTCACAGGTTTCGATAGCGTGGCTATGCATCCCGAAATATCGGTAATGGTAAGGGTTACAGAGTAAACACCGGGCTGAGCGTAAATATGAATCGGGTCAGGTAAAGTTGAAGTGGAGCCATCACCGAACTGCCACAGCCAGCTTTGTATAGTAGCCATATTCACGTATGTACTGCTGATGAATGCAGTGGTATCGCCGTTGCAGCCTGGTGTTGAACTGAAATCAATTGCGGGTGCGCCACCGATGATCACCTGCTGCGAGGTGGTATCGCTGCAGCCATTGGCATTGGTCACAATCAGGCTCACGGTATAGGTTCCTGCAGTATTGTAAACGTGAGTTGGATTGGCCAGGGACGAAGTGTTGGCATTTCCGCTTCCGGGATCACCGAAGTTCCACAGGCGGCCAGTAATAAATGAACCGGCGGAGGTGGAAATATCAGTAAACTGAGTCGCAGTTCCGACGCATCCGGCATCATAAACGAATGCTGCCGACGGCTGTGCGCTCACGGTGATCACATGGCTGTATGATGCATTGCATCCGTTATTGGTCACCACACTCAGGGTAACATTGTAGTTTCCGGCCTGGTTGTAAGTATGGCTGACATTGGGTTGATTCGGGAAGTTGATGGTTTGTGTGGTACCGTCGCCGAAGTTCCATGTCCACTGGGTGATATATCCGGATGCAAACTGGGTGAGGTCGGTAAATGATACGCTCGACTGGCTGCAAGCCGGGTTGGTGAAGCTAAAGTTCACAACCGGTGCCGGTGAAATTATCACCGGGTGGCTGATTGAGTTTGAGCATCCGGAGGTGTCGGAAATGGTGAGTGTTACGGTGTAAGTTCCCGGACTTGTATAGGTGTGCGAGGGTGAAGCCAGCGTGCTGGTGCTGCCATCGCCAAACTGCCAGAACCAGCTTGCTATGGTGTTCTGGTTCATGCCGGCATCGGGGACAAAGGTAACCGGGCTGTCTTCGCAAGCCGACTGAGCGGCAAAATCAACAAACGGTATCGGACTGATGGTGATGGTTCTGAATGCTGTATCACTGCAGCCGCTGTTGGTAAAGATGATCATCCTCACGGTGTAGTTGCCAGCAGCATTGAAGGTATGGACAGGATTCTGCAACAGGCTGATATTGTTGATGCCCGAAGCGGGATCGCCGAAGTTCCAAAGCCAACCGATTATGGTTTGTGAACCTGTTACTTGCGTGATATCGGTAAACTGAACCGGGTTGCCGACGCAACTGCCGTTGGAGATGAAGTTGGCAACAGGAGCAGTAACTACCGTGATAATCCTTGAGAAGGTGCTGCTGCAACCGTTGCTGTTGGTAACGGTGAGCGTGGCATTGTAAGTCCCTGGCAGGGCATAAGTATGCGAAGTGTTCGGGCTATTCGGGAAGTTGATGGTTTGGGTGGTTCCGTCGCCGAAGTTCCAGAGCCACTGAGTGATATATCCCGATGGGCTGTACGAAAGGTTGAAGAAGTTCACAGCATGGCCGGTGCAATTATTGGCATTGGCATAGAACAGTGCAACCGGAGGACGGGTAACCGTGAGGGTATGGGTAACAGAACCTGAGCAACCGGCAGTATCGGTGATGGTAAGGGTTACATTGTAATTGCCGGCAGCGGCATAGGAGTGTTGTGTATTGCGTCCTGAGCCGGTATTGCCGTCGCCAAAGTTCCAGGAGTACGAGGCAATGGCGTTGATGTCAATCACAGTAGTATCGGCCCAGAAGTAAGTGGGTGAACCTACACAACCTGCACTGCTGGTAAATTCGGCAATTGGAGCGGGATTGATGTAAAGTGTCTTTATGGCGGTGTCGCTGCAACCGTTGAAATTCGTAGCGATTAGCGTCACGGTGTAATATCCCGGGTTGGCATAGGTATGAGCAGGATCTTCCAGTATTGAGTTGTTATTGATACCCGATGTTGGGTCACCGAAATCCCATAGCCAGCTTACCACATTGCCACCATTGTTATTCGACGAGAGGTTATAGAATTGCGTTGAACCATCTTCACATGCTGCTTCGTACCTGAAATCGGCGATAGGTTTCTCGGTCACTGTCACTATTAAGGTGATAGAATCGCGGCAGCCCACTGAATTGGTAACTTTCAGGGTAACCGGGTAATTGCCCGGGGCCGCATACATGTGTGAAGTATTGGGAGTTGCAGGGAAGAGGAATGTCTGAACAGGTGAGCCATCACCAAAATTCCAATCCCAGCGTTCAAGATAACCTTGTCCAGGCGGATTTGTACACAGATCGGTGAAATAAACAGGGGTATTCAGGCAATCAGGAGTAGAATAGCTAAAGAATGCAACCGGGTGAGGCCTGACTTCCACCGGATGACTTACTGTATAGGTACAACCATTGGTATCACGTACAAACAAAGTAACGGTATAGGTACCCGGTGCCGGGAACACATGCGGTTCGCTGCCGCAGCCGGGCGAGTTGCACGACCACCAGGTGCCATCACCGAAGTTCCACAGGAAGTAACTGGTAGCCATGATATAATCTCCGGTCAGGTAGAAGTAAGTACTGTCTTCAGCACAGGCAGTGTTGGTGGTGAAGTCAATGACCGGTGCGGGATTAACTCCGATCACGGCAACACCAGTGAGATTTGCCGGTGGTGCAGGACAGTGTGCATCATTCAGCGAGATGATGGTATAATTGTTAGTTCCGGGAGGTGGTGTAACATAATAGTCGAAATCGGTCAGCATAATGTTGGTTAGCGTCGTAGATGTGATGCCATTGCTGAATGTAAGCGTAAACGGAGCCGAGCCATACAGGTGGAAATGCAGCATCACCGAATCACCCTCACAAAGCAATCCCTGTCCGCTGATCGATCCTCCCGGCAAGGGGTAGATGGTGATATTCATGGCATCAACTACAACCTCCGTACACGGCAGCATACTTGTTGCAGTAAGTGTTAGTGTAATGATGCCCAGTTCGCCCGAGGCCGGAATATAAATCGGGTTGAGGGTGTTATCATCCAGTAATGTGCCAAGCCCATTATGAGTCCATTGTAAGGTGCTGTAATATTGAGCAGTAGCGCCTGTTATGGTGACGGAATTATCAAGGCATGATTCTATATCAGGACCGGCCGAGGCAACAACTGTACGTCCTATAGTGAGTGTCATATTATCAGAAACCGTGACGCAGGGAGCAGCACTTGTACCGGTTAGTGTCAGAATAACCGAACCATTCACAATATCATTAGGCCCGGGGGTATAGATCGGATTGAGGATGTTGATATCGTCAAATGAGCCATCTCCACTGGTTGACCAGGTAATTGAGGTGTAATAGATAGCTGTGGCCGTTGTAATGGGATAACTTATTTCGGTTTCACACATGATTCCGTCGATACCGGCATCTACGACAGCCTGACGACTAATATTGAGTACCATGCTGCTGCTCGAATCGGCGCAAGGTACGATGCCGTATGCAGTCAGCGTCAGGGTTACAGATCCAGCTGCAATATCGGCAGCACTCGGCTGGTAATCAGGATTCAGGATGGCAGGATTGCTGAAGGTACCGGTTCCGGAAGTTGTCCAGCCAAGCGACACATAATATTGAGCAGTGGCACCTGCGAGGGTGTAGGCAGTTTGTGTTTCACAGATCAGGTCGTCGGGTCCGGCCAAGGCTTCTGCCTGGCGGGTGATGGTAAGTGTCATCTGGTCGGATACAGTAGCGCAGGGAGCAGCACTGGTAGCGGTTAGAGTAAGGGTGACGCTTCCGGCAGCGATGTCGGCGGCACTGGGCTGGTAAACGGCATTTAGGATGGTAGGATCAACAAAAGTACCTGTCCCTGACGAAGTCCAGAGGAGGCTGGTAGCGTAAATGGCAGTAGCAGACGGCAGCGATACTGAAGGCGAAGTCTGGCAGATGGTAATATCGTTACCGGCGTCAACAATGGCCTGGCGGCTGATGGTGAGTGTCATGCTGTGGGTTGAATCACCGCAGGGGAACATTCCGTATGCGGTGAGCGAGAGTACTACGGTACCGTTGGCAATATCGGCAGCATCGGGGGTATAGACAGGGTTCAGCAGGGTAGGATCATCAAAGGTGCCTGTACCCGACGAAGTCCACAACAGCGAAGTATAGCTTCCTGCAGTAGCGGCAGCAAGCGGGTAGGAACCTGCAGTTTCACAGATGATATCATCGGGACCGGCGTAGGCAAGCGCCTGGCTGGTGATCAGCAGAGTCATCTGGTCAACGGCATCCACACAGGGAGCAGCGCTGGCACCTGTGAGGGTGAGGACAACGCTTCCGGCGGCAATATCGGCTGCGCTGGGCTGGTAAACGGCATTGAGGATGGTAGGATCAACGAAGAAACCTGTTCCAGATGATGTCCAAAGCAGGCTGGTAGCGTAAATGGCAGTAGCCGAAGGCAGCGATACCGAAGGTGATGTCTGGCAGATGGTGATATCGGCGCCTGCGTCCACAAGAGCCTGGCGGCTGATATTCAGTGTCATGCTGTGGGTTGAATCGGCGCAGGGGAACAGTCCGAAGGCAGTGAGTGAGAGGGTGACGGAACCATTGGCAATGTCGGCAGCATCGGGAGTATAGACAGGGTTCAGCAGGGTAGGATCGTCGAAGGTACCAGTGCCCGAGGTTGCCCACAAAAGCGAGGTGTAGCTTCCTGCGGTAGCAGCGGCAAGCGGGTAAGAACCTGCTGTTTCGCAGATGATATCGTCAGGTCCTGCAAAAGCAAGGGCCTGGCTGGTGATCAGCAGAGTCATCTGGTCAACGGCATCCACACAGGGAGCAGCGCTGGTGCCTGTGAGGGTGAGTACAACGCTTCCGGCAGCAATATCGGCGGCACTGGGCTGGTAAACGGCATTGAGCAGTGTAGGATCAACAAAGGTTCCTGTACCTGATGATGTCCACAACAGGCTGGTAGCATATGTGGCTGTAGCCGAAGGCAGCGGCACCGAAGGTGAAGTCTGGCAGATGGTGATATCGTTACCGGCGTCAACAATGGCCTGGCGGCTGATATCCAACGTCACTGACGACTGCACGTCAGGACAGTTCAGGTTTCCGTAAGCCGTAAGTGTAAGCGTTACTGTTCCATTGGTGATATCATTTGCACCGGGGGTATAATCAGGATTAAGGATAAACGTATTACTGAATGTTCCGTCACCGGTTGTTGTCCATTCAAGAGAGGCATAATTTGATGCAGTGGCATTTGCCAATGTCAACAGGGATTGTGTTTCGCAAATCAGCTCATCAGTCCCTGCAAAAGCGAGAGCCGGTTGAGCAACATTTATTTGAACGATATCGGCAGTAGAACTACAAACTCCATTGGAGATGGTCCATCCAAATTCGTAAGTTCCTTCAATCAAATCCGTTATTGAAGTGAACGGATCATTGACATTGGTTATGGTTGCAATTGACGGACCACTTATCTGTGACCAGATTCCAGATCCGGAAGCTGGTGCATTGGCTGCCATTATTGCCGACGCAGGAACTGTTGAGCAGATATCCTGATCAGGGCCGGCATCAGCAACTGTCGGGAGTTCATAGTTGGTTACTGTAACCTGATCGGTAGTGGTACAGGTCTGATTCGTAATCGTGTATTCAAACACATATGGAATAAGGCTTGCTATCACACCTGATGCTGTTGCATTCGGCGAATTGGCCGGAGCTATCACCGGTACAACCGGGCCGCTAACAAAAGTCCAGTTACCAGTACCGGGAGTAGGATCGTTTCCAATCAGATTAATGGCTGTAGCATCGCAGATATCCTGGTCTAAGCCTGCGTTAGCAATAATCAGTTGATCTACAATAATAAATATGGTATCATTGGTACATGCTACACCCGGAATTCCTGCATCACAAATACTCACAATCACCCTGTCGGTTCCGAAGTATCCAGCGTTCGGTGAATAGGTGAAATCTCCGGTTGCATTCAGGACAATTGTTCCGTTAAATGGTCCGTCGACAGGTGTTGTAACAAGGGTCAAAGCTGTTCCATCGGGGTCAAAATCACCATTGAACACAGTTCCTGTATAGGTAGTTTCCTGGCAAAGCTGAATGTTTTCGTTTAACGTCACAGGAGGATCATTCACTGACAGTATGGTGATATAAACGATTGCCGTGTCGCAGTCATTGTCAGCGTCACATATCTGGTAAATGAACGTATCATTTCCTGAATATCCGGGATTAGGTGTGTAGGTGATAAGGTCATCGGTAGGATCGGCAGGTGTGCCGCCATCGTTAACAGTAGCGGTTCCGTTTGCAGGAGGTATTACCACTGTAATAGCTGATGCTGAAGGCCCGTCACAGTTCCAGCTGTCATTAATCAGTACATCAATCACAACAGGAGTATCTTCATTGGTCGTTGCGTAATCGGCGTTGGCGAGAGGTACATTGTCAGCAACGGTTATGGTGGCACTGCAGGTTGATATATTTCCGCAAAGGTCAGTCACTTCAAACTGAATTGTAATGATGTCATTGAAAACAACCGGAGCTATGATTGTTCCTGCAACTGGTGTTTGAGTAATCGATGCAATTCCGCAATTGTCTGAAGTAACCAAAGCTCCCAGAAAATCAGGAATTATTATCTCGCAGTTACTGTTAGCAGTCATAACGACATCTGGCGGACAGGTTGTGATCAGCGGCGGAATATCGTCGTTGACGGTGATGAGTTGTGCGCAGGTGGAGGTGTTACCGCAGGCATCGGTGGCCATATAGGTACGTGTGATGACGGTCGGGCAGGTGTTACCGTCGGGTACATCTCCCACATGGGTGATGGTGATGGTACCGTTGCAGTTATCGGAAGCGGTGACCAGGGAGATATCAGCGGCAGGTACCTCGGACATGCAAGCCACGGAGATGTCGGCGGGGCATGTAATGAGGGGATCAATATCGTCGTTGACGGTGATGAGTTGTGCGCAGGTGGAGGTGTTACCGCAGGCATCGGTGGCCATATAGGTACGTG
>JAKLFM010000036.1 GCA_022711175.1 Bacteroidota bacterium
CGATAGCCAACGGCGCATTGTTGCTCACCTACCGCTGGGATTTTGGCGACGGGACTACAACGAGTGACACCTCGGAGTTGAAGAATCCCGGGTACCGGTACCCGTGGCCGGGGACGTTCGCGGTGCAGCAGGTGGTGACGAACCAGATGGGATGTTCCGACACCACAAACAGTGAGATCCGTGTGAACGGATTGCCGCAGGCGGCTTTCGACAACTCCATGGCCTGCCAGGGACACGAAGTATATTTCTTCGACCACTCGCAGCAGTTCACGGCGCCGTTGTCGCGGTGGGGATGGATGGTGACGGGTGGTGATGAACTGGGGATGATGAGTGGCGCCACGCCGGCATTTGTGTTCGGCAGCGCGGGAGAATACACGGTGATGCTCACGGTAGCCGACACCAACCGCTGTACCGATACCATAGTGAAACAGATAACGGTGAACCCTGTTCCGATGAGTGCGTTCACGGTAACGGAGAACTACGAGGGGCTGCAGGGGCAGGTGCTGTTCACCAACGGGTCGGTGGGGGCGCAGCAATACTACTGGGACTTTGGCAACGGAGAGACGAGCATGGCCTTGTCGCCGGTGGTGACCTACAGCACCGATGGCAACTATACGGTACAGCTGATCACGGTAAACAGTCTGGGGTGCACGGATACGGCGATGACGGTGTACAGGATGATGTACAAGGGGTTATGGATACCGAATGCGATGGCGCCGTCGGGGCCGGTGGAGCAGACGAGGTTGTGGAAGCCTGTGGGGGTGAACCTGGCGACATACAGGGCTGAAGTGTACGACAGCCACGGCGTGTTGCTGTGGAGTTCCACGGCGCTGGACAGCCACGGAGCACCGCTGGAAGGCTGGGATGGCACTTACAAAAACATTCCCTGCCAGCAGGATGTATATGTGTGGAAGGTGCAGGCGGTGTTCCGCGACGGCACGATATGGCACAATGAGAACGTGGGTGAGAGCGAGAACATGCCTGAAAGTGAATGGGGCACGGTGACGCTGATAAGGTAGGCTTGGGAGAACCGCCGAGGAAAAAGTCTACCAAGGAAAAGGAAAGGGCAAGGGCAAGGAGTAGAAGGTAATTCTATAAAAAGAAAAAAGCCTGAAAACTATTGTCTTCCAGGCTTTTAATCTGGTACCCGAAGCCGGAATCGAACCGGCACGGCCGCAATGGCCAAAGGATTTTAAGTCCTTCGTGTCTACCTGTTTCACCATTCGGGCAAAAAAAACCTCCTGAAGTTTAAACAGGAGGTAACAGGTTTTGAGCGGAAAACGGGACTCGAACCCGCGACCCCAACCTTGGCAAGGTTGTGCTCTACCAACTGAGCTACTTCCGCGTTGTTGGATTTGAGGGTGCAAATATACAATGATTTTTATTCTGCCAAAATCCGGCTCAGTATTTTTCCAACATTTTTTTAATCTGGTTAAGCTTCATGAGTGCTTCAACCGGAGTGAGGGTATTTATGTCGAGATGGATAATATCATCACGTATCTGCTCCAGCAATGGATCATTAAGTTGTATAAGGCTTAACTGGTAAGGATCGTTCGCGGCTTTCGCAGATTTCTTAAAGGCCGTTTTGCCGGCAAGTTGTTCGCTGCTGTGTTTTTTTTCAAGCAATGGAAGGAGTTCATCAGCCCGCCTCAGCACACCGCCAGGCATGCCGGCCATCCTGGCAACATGAATGCCAAAACTGTGTTCGCTGCCGCCGGGGGTGAGTTTGCGAAGGAAAATAACTTTATTTCCGACTTCCTTCACAGCAACATGGTAATTCCTGATCCGCTGAAATGTGTCCGCCATTTCGTTAAGTTCATGATAGTGAGTGGCAAATAGCACTTTAGCCCTGAACAACGGATGTTCGTGCAGGAATTCCGTCATGGCCCATGCAATCGAAATACCGTCGTAAGTGCTTGTGCCACGACCGATTTCGTCAAGCAATATCAGGCATCGGTCGGAAATATTATTGAGAATGCTGGCTGTTTCGTTCATCTCAACCATGAACGTTGATTCGCCCGATGACAGGTTATCGGAGGCACCTACCCGTGTAAATATTTTGTCAACAATGCCAATGCTCGCGGCTTTAGCCGGAACGAAGCTGCCTATCTGCGCAAGCAAAACGATAAGCGCCGTTTGCCTCAGCAGTGCCGATTTTCCCGACATATTGGGACCGGTGAGAATTATGATCTGCTGGCTGTCGTTATTGAGTGTAACATCGTTGGCAATGTACTCTTCGCCGGCAGGCATAAGACGTTCAATCACAGGGTGCCGGCCCTGTTTTATATCGATTTCGGGGCTGTCGTTCACCTCCGGACGTACATATTTGTATTCGCCGGCTATACGGGCGAACGACAGCAGGCAATCGAGTCGGGCGATGAGTTGTGCATTTAACTGAATAGGTTCAACATAACCGGCAAGGCTCAGCACCAGTTCATTGAAGAGTTGTATTTCGAGTTCCAGAATACGCTCACCGGCATTCAGGATTTTTTGCTCGTACTCTTTAAGTTCTTCGGTGATGTAACGTTCGGCATTCACAAGCGTTTGTTTCCGTGTCCATTCAGGAGGCACTTTTTCCTTGTGAGCGTTGGTGACTTCGAGATAATAGCCAAAAACATTGTTGAACCCTACTTTCAGTGAACTGATGCCTGTGCGTTCAGTTTCACGCAGTTGTATCTGTACCAGGTAGTCCTTGCCCGAGTGCTGAATATAGCGCAGTTCATCAAGTTCCTCCGAAACGCCGGAGGCTATGACCATTCCTTTCGACACTGATACAGGTGCTTCAGGGTGCATTTCGCGACCGATCTTTTCAGCAATAAGTTCACACGGATTGAGCTGGTCGGCTATGTGTCTGAAAGATTCTTTGCCGGTAGCAACGCAGGCCTCCTTCAAAGGATTTATTGCCTGCAATGCCCTGCGTACCTGCAAAACCTCACGCGGGCTTACCCGGCTCACTGCCACTTTCGAGATAAGCCTTTCAAGGTCACCAATCACTTTGAGTTCGTGCTCGACCTGCCGGCTGAGGTTTTCGTTCAGTGTAAACTGCTCAACCATATCGAGACGTTCGGAAATGGGCTTTTTATCCTTGAGCGGAAGCAATATCCAGCGTTTCATCAGCCGCGACCCCATAGGAGAAATTGTCCGGTCAATGACCGAAAGCAGTGAAGCGGCGTTTTCGTTCGGACTGTTGAGGAGTTCAAGGTTCCTGATGGTGAACTTATCGAGCCAAACAAAATGATCTTCCTCTATGCGTGATATCTTGCTGATATGCTGAATTTGGTCGTGCTGCGTTTCGGAAAGGTAATGCAAAGCAGCCCCGGCAGCAATAATGCCGTTGGTGAGTTCATTTACTCCGAAACCTTTGAGTGAAGTGGTACCAAAATGGTTCAACAGCAAGGGGTTAGCAAAATCAAAGGTAAATACCCAGTCGTCGAAGTGGCTGAGGTAATATCGGTTTCCGAATGTTTCGGTAAATAGCTGCCGCTTATTCTTCTGCACAATTACCTCACTTGGGCGGAACGTCTGGAACAATTTGTCAATATAATCATTTGAGCCCTGGGCCAACAGAAATTCGCCGGTAGAGATATCGAGAAACGACACACCAGACGATACCGGCAGCAGGTGAATGCAAGCAAGAAAGTTGTTTTCCTTGTTTTCAAGAATCTTGTCGTTATAGGATACGCCGGGAGTTACGAGTTCAGTGACGCCTCGTTTTACGATGGTTTTTGCAGTTTTAGGGTCCTCGAGTTGATCGCAGATAGCAACCCTGTAACCGGCGCGCACGAGTTTTGGCAGGTAGGTGTCGAGCGCATGATGTGGAAATCCCGCCAACTCTACAAAAGCGGCCGAACCGTTTGCTCTCCTGGTAAGTACGATACCCAGTATTTCTGATGTCTTAACGGCATCGCTGCCAAAAGTTTCATAAAAATCTCCCACCCTGAAGAGCAGCAAGGCATCGGGATATTTAGTCTTGATAGCATTGTATTGCTTCATCAAGGGGGTGAGGACAATATCTTTTTCGGAGGCTGGCAATATAGGAGAGGGGTTAAGGGTTTTTAAGATGTCATTCTAAAGTCATTCAGTTGTTGGTTTGGGAGTTGGGTGGTGGGGATTTGGGGTTAGTGAGGACGCGGATTACGCGGATTCAGGCAGATTTACACGCACGAAAAGGATATGAGAGTTCAGGGTTGAGATTTGAGTAAGGAGTAAGGAGTAGGGAGTGGTTTCAAGTTTGAAGTTTCAGGTTTCCAGTTTCCAATTTCCAGTTTCCAGTTTCTAAACTCCAGTTTCCGGATTAAAGGTGACAAGTGTTGGAGGTTTCAGATTAAAGTTACTATGTGCTTACTATGTGCCTATGAGTCTATGTGGTTTGGGATTGCAGATTTGAGAATTGTGATTTTTGATTAAAGTCTTCCGATAACCAGAGCATTGCAGGATCAGAAATCCCGGATTTGCTCATTGTTATGGCAAATTTATGAATCTTCCATTGAGATGGCCAAAACGGCGGCAGGGTGTTGATAAGTTTTAAATTTGCTGAAAAATAGTTTTGTGATGCGCAAACTTTCAATGGAAGAACTAAACCGGATGAGCGTGGGTGAATTTAAAGAGATGCCCAAGCTGCCTGTGGTTGTTGTGCTTGATAATATCCGCAGCCAGCACAATATTGGTTCGGTTTTTCGCACCGCTGATGCTTTCAGGGTTGATAAAATTATATTATGCGGCATCTCGGCTACACCGCCCAACCGCGAGATTCAGAAAACAGCTTTGGGTGCCACCGAATCGGTAGATTGGAGCTATGAACCTCAGGTTCTTGATGCTGTTGCTTCACTGAAAGCTGACGGTTACATGATTGTAGCGGTTGAGCAAACTGACGGAAGTGTTTCACCGGCAGAATTCTCTGCGGTGAATCACAAAAAAGTTGCGCTCGTTTTTGGCAACGAAATTAACGGTGTAAGTGATGAAGTTGTGGCATTAGCTGATGCCTGCATCGAGATTCCGCAATTCGGAACAAAACACTCTTTCAATGTTTCGGTTACAGCCGGTATTGTATTGTACGAAATATTCAACAAATTGAAGAACGTATGAGCACTTTAGGTAATAATCCAATACATACATAATCAGTTAGTTATAAGGATCGACCAAGTTCTTGTCATTCTTTCCGGATATGGGCCTGCTTTCTCATTGCAAATTGTGATAAATAATTTTGAAATAGAAGAGCAATTCGATCATCTATTTAATATATTTGCTTATCGCTCAAAAAATTAAATCGTGGCATCACTAAAATGTATCTTATGAAAAGAATCTTTACTTTTAGTTTCGTGGCAACACTTTTTATGTTGCTTGTTGTTATCATTCTGCCTTTCAACTCTTTGGCGCAGGAAAATCAAAAATCAAAACCCGGATTCAACAGTTACCCTTACCTGGGAGTTAACGGGGGAATCTCGGAGTATTTCGGTGACCTGAACAAAGATGATTTCTTTGACCGGAAGTTTGGATGGGGAGCCGGTATTTTGGGTGGTTATCAAATAACCCGGATTTTCGGAGTACGTGCTCAGTTTGTAACAGGCCAACTGAATGCCGAACGCACCGATGTCCACTTCCAAAAGCTTGATTCAAAGTATATTGATGGTGCCTTAAACCTCACCCTCAACGTCAATGAACTTTTTGGCAAATACAACCCTGACAGGCTCCTGAATGTTTACCTCTTTGGCGGGCCGGGCTTAACATCCTACCACTCGCTTGTTACCGATTTAAATGACGTAAAAGTTATGGAAACCGACGGCCGAACAAATGAGTTCATTCTTCCTGTCGGTGCAGGAGTAGCTGTACGGCTTGCTGAGAAGATATCACTCAACATTGAATATGGCGACCACTTCACTTTCAGCGACGATAAACTCGACTTCAACGCCTATACTGATGTCCGCGATCATTACAGCTACGTCTCGGCAGGATTAATTTTCAAGCTATTCAAGAAAGATACCGACAGAGACGGCATTGTTGATAAAAAAGACGCTTGTCCCGATACGCCTGGTTTACCTGAATTTCAGGGCTGCCCCGATAAGGATGGCGACGGCATCATTGATAAAGATGACGTATGTCCTGACGTTGCCGGCAAGGCCGAATTCAAAGGCTGTCCTGATACTGACAATGATGGCATCCCTGATAAGGATGACGCTTGTCCGGGCGAAGCCGGCTCGAAGGAGCTAAACGGTTGCCCTGATAAAGACGGTGACGGTATTGCCGATAAAGATGACCGCTGCCCCGCAGCAGCCGGCAAGGCTGAATTCAAGGGTTGCCCCGATTCTGACGGAGATGGAATTCCTGATATTGACGACAGTTGTCCCGATAAGCCGGGTACAAAACAGTTCACGGGCTGCCCCGATACCGATGGCGACGGAATTCCCGATAATAAGGACAAATGTCCCGAAGTAGCCGGTACTTTGGCTAATGGCGGTTGCCCCGAAGTAAAGAAAGGCCTGGAAAAGATTGTATATTTCGACACTGATAAAAGCATTGTTATCGAAAAATACAAAAACGATCTCGACGAACTTGCCGCATTCCTTTCAGCTAATCCCGAAGTTAACATCTCGGTTGCCGGGCATACCGATTCACGCGAATCAGAAGGTTACAATATGGCACTTTCGGAACGAAGGGCTAATCATGTCTTCAACTACCTGGTTAAGAAAGGAGTAAAGAAGAACAGGATTGAAAAATTATTCTTTGGCGAAACAAAACCCGCCGCTACAAACGATACACCCGAAGGCATGGCACTCAACCGCAGGGTTGAAATCTTGCAGGTGAAATAGACGGACTTTGGCATGAAACAAAAAGCCGGAAGGTATCAACTTCCGGCTTTTTTTAGCTGCTTACCGTTTACTGGCCGGCTGTTCTATTGATAACCATCCTGTTATTCAAACGCCATCTTATTCAGGTAGAATACATTGCGCTTGTTCTCGGTGAGATAGCTATTCCGGATGGTTTCATAACCGGACGCTAAAAAGTACTTGTCGTACCAGTGTTCCATCGTTCCCAGGTATTCGGAAGCGACCTGGTCAGTCTGCCGTTTTGGCGCGATAGTTACATATTCAGTATTGTCAAGCGTTTCGGGGCCTTGTATGGTCTTAACTGCCAGTTTGCCATTGGCGTTGTAAAAAAGCGTCATCTCGCTGCCTTCAAAAACATAATTCATCTTATGGTTGAGGAATGTTGTGAGTATGTCACGCATTTCCATGCCATTGTCCCATGTTTTTACACCAGCCGAATCGAATGCAGCCAGGAACGCATTACTGTAACGAAAGCCGTCGAATACCGAATAAGTGGAGGGGAAAGCCCTGCCATAATAATCATACACCATCTGTGTCATGGTGTGGTATTCGGGGTAATAGGTTTCGCCAAGCAGCAGAAATTGATTTCCGGTTGCAATGACCGGATGTATAAGAAGCCTGTAATTTAATGAGTTGTTATCGTCTTCAACAGTGTTATCTTCACCGGTAATGGAAGTTTTCTCCCGTTTTTCGCTTCGTTTCCTGAGCCTAAGCACATCCATATCGCTGGTGATTTTTAAAGCATTACTGAAATCGATAAAATTGTAATAGCGCAATGCTGAGGCTTTATCGCCGGAAATGGATGCAGTGAAATAGCCGTCGGTAACAGGGGTGTTATCCTTGTTCGCGTCGTATGTATATGGCCGGTTATAAAGGCTGTTGAAATAATAGTAATTATAATAGTCATTGTAATAGTCGTATGTCCGCCGGCCGCGGTTGGAGTACCCATAACAGCCTGCAATCAATCCGCGTGTTTCGGAGAGCGGAATATATTCAGCCGAATTAACGATACGCTTTTCAACCTCACTTTCAAAGGTAATCGTGCTTCGTAATGCCGAAGAGAGGTCATATCGATTTACATACAGTTTATTGCGTGTTGATGTTTTTTGCACTTTATAGGTGGCATAAACGCCTTTGTAAATGCTGTCAACAGCAACATCAAGCAGGAGCGCATCGTCTTCCGTGCTGATATCATAGTTTCTCTTTTGTCCGTCAATAAGCGAAAAAGCTATGAGCCCGGGTTTGCCTTTGTTTTCGTTGTAACCGATAAAAATGAGATCATTAAGTACCTCGAAATCAATCACATCAGCTTTGTAGGGGATGTCGCTTCTGTGCTCGGTAATTACCTGTTTCGACGGGATGAAGAAGAATACCGAAATGTTTCCCTTCTCATTCTTTTTTGTGTCGTGAAACAACAGGTAAACGCAGTTATTACGATATATGCTTTTCAGAAAGCTGACATCCTCTCGCAGGGGAATGCGTTGTTTCCATACCTGTTGCAAATTTCTGTCGAGCAGATAAAACGACCAGGAAACGGAATCTTTCCCGGTTTCCTCAATGGTAGGATAAAACAGGCATACTCCTTGTTCGCCGCATGCCACATGGTTAAACGGATTGGTGCCCGAGCGCGTAGGAGCTTCAAAACGAATGGGTTGTGTATTCTGTGCCGCAATGAATACCGGCAAAACGAGAAGAAATATTATCAGTTTACGACAGGGCATAGGTTAGCAATTGATCTTTCAAAAGTAACAATTCGGCAGGGCTTTTTATTTTAATCATAAACAAAAAAAGCAGCCCGAAGGCTGCTTAAGATTATTTGGGACTCTATTGTTAACGAACAATCACCCTTGCTGATGAGGTGTATCCGGTTGACTTGTCGCGGACAATAACAAAATATATGCCGCTGTTGAGCGCTTTTACATCAAGTCTTGTAGCACCTTCATTAACCGTCCTGTTCATAATTCTTCTTCCTCCTGAATCAATGAGTGAGACATCGTACGAGCCTGCATCGCTGATTTTGAGGAAGAACCAGCTTTTGCTTGGATTGGGATATACTTCAATTGCCGGGCCACTATTTTCGGCCTCGTTTACTCCTACACCCGAAGTTGAAGTGATAAGCACATTGTCAACTTCCCAGGTTGGGGCATCCGCAGTTGTTGAAGTGTACTTGAATGCTATGTGAACATTCGACTGATTGTAGTCTGAAATATCAACATACCCTGAAGGAGTCCATGCCCAGGCTCCTTCAGAAAGGGCTATCTCGAGGCTGATATCTGTCCAAGATCCATTTGTGGTAGGATTCCCGCTGCTGTAATCAGTCGAGATGAGCACAACCAGTGGATTGGTTCCGTTGCCGTAATTTTCGGCATTATAGAAGTGTAATTTCGTATTATTGGCGTTGGTGAGGTCTAATGCAGGCGAAATCAGCCAGTCCTGGTTATCAAGGTTTGCAGCTGAATAACCGCTCATCTTGGCACATCCGCTTCCGTCAATCCCGTGAATGGTATCATGAACCCATGTCTGGTCACCAGTCACACTGAATTGAGTCCAGGGATCAAGTCCGTCGTCAAAATTGTAGAGATGCAGAATGGCTTGCGTGGTTGCTTCGGCAGCAGGAATGGTACCGTCAGTTTTGTAATTGATGTACGAACCGTAATTTGTATAGGGGAATATTTTGAAATAGAAATGGCTTGATGCCGCCAGTTCGTTCCACATATAAGCCTGTTCGCCGTAAGCAATATTCCAGGCGCCGGTGCCGTCACTGAGGTCGCCGTCGTCAGCCTCGGGTGTGCCATCCACTGGTGTTGCAATGGTGGAGGTTGAGGAAGCCTTAATCAGATAACTAACCGGAAGTTGTGCCCCGGTAGCATCCGTCCATGTAAGATGTGCTGATAATCCAATACCTGCTGCAGCAAATGAAGTTGGATAATTCGATGGTTCAGGGTCGGGGTTATATGTGCCGAGGACCTGGCCGTTGTTGAGTTGCCCCATGGTAGCTGCTGCAGGCGCCTGCCAGACGAAAGCCCCGTATTGGCTTCCGGTTCCTGATAGCTGCAGGGATTGTCCAACCGGCGAATTTACTTCTGAAACACCTATGTCAACGGAGGCGGATCCGCTTGCAGGACCGTCAACGGCCGTAAGGGTACCTTCATAGCTCAGAAACTGGCCGGCAATAAGGTTGCCCTGGTAGCTGAGACATAGCCCGTCAGGGGCACCGTTCTGTATACTGCCGCCTGCAGCTGTATAATTGAGGTAGTAGAAGGTGAAGTTTCCTGAAGTAGCGCCTACGGTATATTCGCTGATCAGCTTTTGGCTGTATGTTTTTCCATCGTTTCCATTGTAAAGGTCAATGGCAAAATCAGCAAGGTCATAGGTTCCGGCGTTTTCAATGATCACTTCCACGAATTCATCGGCATCGGTTCCGGTGTTGTCGTAGTGAATTTCATTGATCCAGGCATTTTGAGCCATCAATCCTGAAACAACAAAAACTGAGGCAAAAAAAGCAATTAATTTCTTCATATTCATTTGTATTTCAGTTATTTAAGAATAAGCTTGCGTGTTGAGATAACCTTACCGCTTTCGTTAGTCAGCCTTACCAAATAAATCCCTGAAGGAAGCCGGCTGAGGTCGAGCGAAATAACATCGGCTGAAGATCTGACGGATTCAACAGCAGTTCCAAGTACTGATAAAACCGTCACATCAACTACTGATGCGGAAGGATTGGTCACATATACCTTATCCTGCGCAGGATTGGGGTAAACATTCACCTTGTCAGTTGAGATTTTGCTTATACCGTCAATATCCACATGAATGTAATCGGTTTTGATCATGGTTCCAGAGCCGAATTCATTGGTTGCGGTAAGTGTAACCGAATAAACTCCGAAAGTGTTGTACTGTATCAGGGGATTTTGCTCAACAGAGGATTCAGGAGTGCCGCCTGGGAAACTCCACGACCATGATGTCGGGTTGTTGGCCGACAGGTCGGTAAACTGAACATAATCGCCCTGGAACACGGTTGTAGGTGAGCCGATAAAATCAGCAAAGGCCGGTGGATTGAGGCATCCTGAACCGGGGGTTGCAAAAATGCTGTCGCCTGCGGCGTTCACTGCAATAAATTCCATGGAAGCCTTCCAGTTGGCAGCCAGCGAATTATCACTGTTCGGATCGCAAAGTGTGAGGGATGGGCCAAAGCCATCGGCCAGCGAATCCCAGGGTGTTTGATCATCATATGGAACCTGATCTATGATGTATCCGTATGGGTCAACGAGTGTGATGTTTTCCCCGCTGTTGCTGAGTGCTCCCGATGTCCACTGCAAGGCGGTGACGCCGAATGTATTCTGCATGGCAGCGGAATTGGCGGCTACAAGCATATAATTGCCAGCAGGCAGGTCGTACGAGGGGAAGGTAAGTGATACGCCTTCGCTGAAACTAAATCCTTCGAGATTGATATCGTTACCGTTGTTATATATTTCAATAAATTCGAGGGTATCGGTTCCTGATTCAGGTGAATTGTACATGATCTCGGTAATCACAAGGTTAGCGCCTGAACCACACCGGGCATTGGGTGTGGCAAAAATACTGTCGCCAACGCTGTTAACAGCGGCAAAAATCCTTGCAGCCGACCATGTTTCGGGCAGCGAATTATCGGCATTCGGGTCGCAGACTTCAAGACTGGGTCCCTGTCCGTTAGCCATAGGATCCCATGGCAAATCAGGAAGGTAGTAAACATAGTCCTTCACAGCGCCCAGGGCATCTTTTATCTCAACTTCGCTCCCGAAATTGCTGAGAATGCCGTTGGTCCACTGAGCCGGAGTAAAACCGAAGGTATTGTTGAATGAAACCGCATCACGGGCAATCACAAAATACGAACCCGCAGCAATAGTAGTATCAGGAAGTGTATATTCAATTCCCTTGGAGAAGTACCAGCCGTTTACATTCACATTCACAGCACCTTTGTTGTACAACTCGATGAATTCGATCGTATCGTTTCCTGCGTCAGGCGGGTTGTACATGATCTCGGTAATGGTGATGTTATCACTCGAATTGTAGATGAAATCCGCCAGGCTCCTGCTGGTAATGAAGTCGCCGTCAACTCTTGAATTGGGTATTACCACCAGGTCTTCGCGCGCTGCAGGAACCGGAGTGCCAATATAATCAACATCATAAAAGGTCGTCCTGAAATTGGCAGCCGCAGCAGCTATGTCAGTCACGGGGTAAATAGTTCCATTGGCAAAATTTCCTGGGGCACCTGTAAACGTGACATTGGGAATTTTAATTAGTTCGGCTTCATAGCTTTCCCAGTTGCCGTTGAGGGTGGCTAATGTTACCTCTTCGGGAGTAATAGTGTTGCCTGATGATGCCGGAGCCCCGGGATCCATCAGGGGAGTGAATTGCGTCATTCCGTTAAACTCGGCAACTGTTCCCGTAATATTGGTAATGGCATCACCAAGGGCATAGGTGGTAGTGATTTTACCGCCGTTATCGTCGATAAGAATGGCCGCTGTGGCGTCCTGTATATATTTTTGGTGACGGAATGTTTGCTGGAAAGTGAGGATACCGTTACCGGTATAAACATATTTCATACCCGGTGTACCGGCGCGCAGTTCAGCCAATGTGGCAACCGGGGTAGGAGGGGCAATGATACTGAATATGCCGCTGCTAGCCGTTATGGTTTGAGGTATATCAGTGATACGGATTTTACTGTCGGTACTCAACGGCTGAGCTAAGGGGATATCCCAGAACCATTGTCCGGTTATGGCAGGAACCGAAGCTGCAAGAACAGTCCAGGTTGGAGTGGCATTTGAACCGTCGGGAGCATACTCTATTTTAACATTGGCATTGGTGCCTGATGCATTCCAGGTGATAAGGTGTGACGAGCCTTGTTCCCATTCTTCGCCGGCTGTTGGCGAGGTAACAACGAGGCTGACAGGCGCTGCTAACCCGGTTACTGATGTCCAGGTTGTGCCTATGCGGATACCATCGAGTTTAAGGCCCACCAGGTTGCCGGCAGTACCCTGCCTAAGAGCTACAGTACCGATATCAATTGGGTCAGTTGGTGTATCGGTATTTGAAACCAAAGGTGACGCAGGTTCCGGATCACCGATTACAGGATTAATAAAAATTGAAACAACGTCATTGGCTGTACCTGATACAAATGAATATTTAACTACAATCAAGTATGTGGTATTCAGTGAGTAACTGAATCCGGAATAATTTGCAGCAGTTGTTGAATGTGCCACTCCGAAAGCAACATTATTTGAAGCATCTTTTTTAACAAATATGCGGGCTTTGAAATTGGTACCCATTGCAGTGGCACCCAAATGGAAAAAATAGTCCCCGGTTGTTGATGCAGAGGTAATATTGGCGATAAACGAAGCATACACTGCACCGGTGGATTGAGCCGTGAACTGTTTATTAACATCTTCGCCACTCGATGTTAAGGTAATTTCTTCACCAATACCAGAGGACTGGTAATTGGTATAATTTATAGAGGCAGCGGTAACAGCGATAAAATTGCTGGTACCACTATGATTGGCCCAACCGTGAGCAGTGAGCAAATCGCCAACCGGATAGGCAAAGTTTTCTTCAAATAATAATTGTGCTTTCACTCCGGAGGTAAATCCGGCAATGAATAAAGTGCTCAATAACAAGTAGTAAAGTAGAGGTTTTTTCATGATGTTGTATTTAACTGATTGATTTTATGAGATTCCTTACAGTTTACAAATATTAAAAAAAAATCCTGCAGATGACGACACAATGATTATATTTTTATTAACAAATCGAGGATGTTGAAGGTTCAGACAGCCATAAAAAAAGGCCGACACGACAATGCCAGCCTTTTAAGGGTATTTTAGTATTAAAGGTTATTTCACCTCTTCAAAATCAACGTCAGTCACTTCCTGATCGGGTTGTGAGCCTCCCTGCTGCTGTTGCTGCTGCTGTGCGCCTGGATTGTCCTGAGGTGCACCCTGCGAGGCTTTGTAAAGTTCCTCGCTGGCAGCCTGCCATGCTGTATTCAGGCTGGCCATAGCAGTATCAATCGCTGCAAGATTGCGGTTTTTATGGGCTTCTTTAAGCTCGGCAAGCGCTGTTTCGATCGGGGCTTTTTTATCAGCCGGAAGTTTGTCGCCAAATTCCTTCAGCTGCTTTTCGGTCTGGAAAATGAGACCATCAGCACTGTTGATCTTATCCACTTCTTCCTTCATCTTACGGTCTGATTCGGCATTGGCTTCGGCTTCTTCTTTCATTCTCTTTATTTCGGCATCACTAAGGCCCGATGAAGCCTCGATGCGAATCTGCTGCATTTTGCCGGTGCCTTTGTCCTTGGCCGAAACATGCAGAATACCGTTGGCGTCAATATCAAAGGTAACTTCAATCTGGGGAATTCCGCGTGGTGCAGGAGGGATGCCATCGAGGTGGAAACGCCCGATGCTCTTGTTTCCTGAAGCCATGGGGCGCTCACCCTGCAACACATGGATTTCAACCGAAGGCTGGCTGTCGCTTGCTGTCGAGAAGACTTCCGATTTGCGGGTAGGTATGGTTGTATTCGATTCGATGAGCTTTGTCATCACGCCGCCGAGGGTTTCAATACCCAGCGAAAGCGGAGTAACGTCGAGCAACAATACATCTTTTACTTCACCGGTGAGAACTCCGCCCTGGATTGCAGCACCAACGGCAACAACCTCATCAGGATTAACGCCTTTCGAAGGGGCTTTTCCGAAGAAATCCTCTACGGTTTTCTGAATTACCGGCACACGTGTTGAACCACCTACAAGAATTACCTCATCAATTTGTGATGCACTGAAACCTGAATCGGATAATGCTTTGCGGCAAGGCTCAATGGTTGAACGAACCAGGTCATCAATAAGTTGTTCGAATTTGGCGCGGGTAAGCGTGCGTACAAGGTGTTTGGGAATACCGTCAACCGGCATGATGTAAGGCAGGTTGATTTCGGTTTGTGTTGAACTTGAAAGTTCGATTTTTGCTTTTTCGGCGGCTTCTTTCAGCCGTTGCATTGCCATCGGATCTTTATGCAGATCAATGCCTTCGTCTTTCTTAAATTCTTCGGCAAGCCAGTCGATAATGCGCTGGTCGAAGTCGTCACCACCAAGGTGTGTGTCGCCGTTGGTCGATTTTACTTCAAAAACACCTTCGCCGAGTTCAAGGATCGATATATCGAAAGTGCCACCGCCAAGGTCAAAAACAGCGACCTTGATATCTTTATGTTTTTTATCAAGGCCATAGGCTAAGGCTGCAGCGGTAGGCTCATTAATGATGCGTTTGACAGTGAGACCGGCAATTTCGCCAGCTTCCTTGGTTGCCTGGCGCTGTGAATCACTGAAATAAGCCGGTACGGTGATAACGGCTTCTGTAACCGTTTGTCCAAGATAGTCCTCGGCGGTTTTCTTCATTTTTTGCAGCACAATTGCCGATATTTCCTGCGGCGAATACATGCGGTCGTCAATTTTAACGCGCGGTGTGTTGTTGTCGCCACGAATAACGGTATAAGGTACGCGCTGCACCTCCTTGGTTACCCGGTCGAATGTTTCACCCATAAACCGCTTGATCGAATACACGGTCTTGTGAGGATTGGTGATGGCCTGCCTTTTTGCGGGGTCACCTACTTTACGCTCACCGTTTTCGGTAAAAGCTACTATGGATGGAGTGGTACGGCGTCCTTCGCTGTTGGGGATAACAACAGGTTCGTTGCCTTCCATAACGGCTACGCATGAGTTAGTGGTACCTAGGTCAATTCCGATAATTTTTCCCATTGTGATATTATTTTACTTTGTCTGTTTTCAATTAAGTCACTAATTGTTGTCAATCTTTGTGCCAATGCTGGCAGCAGCACTGATTTTTACGCGTTTGCCATGAAAGATTAAAGCCTTTTTAGCCTTCAGTATTTATATTCAAATAGCAGAAAAACAATAAGTTGTATATATACGGAAAGTAATTGCAGGCGGTACTATCAATTTACCTCGATTTTTTGCATGACAGCATTTGAATGACAAAAAGTCAGCCCTCATCATTTGTTTACTTAAAGGTGTGACTTATAAGTATCAATGGTGAATGAGACTCGTATCGAAAACCTGCCACAAATGCCGGATACGAATCTTTCGGGCTTAGATATTTGGATGAACTATTGTGGCTTCACAAATTTCAGAGTAGTGCCTGTACTCAGGTCCATCTGCGTTTCTTTTGCGAGCTGGTAGGTAAGATATTTTTGATAGCGTGCCGAAAATATGCCGATACCGTTAACGATGTTGGTGAAATCGGGTTTTTCCATCAGAACTCCTGTTGCTGGTTCATTTACATCGAGATAGGTACTGAGGTCGTCGGCAACAACAGTAAAAACCAGTTCCAGATGATCTGCTTTCCGGGCAATAACGGCCTGCTCGGCTGCCGCATCGGAATAAGGAATAAATGTGTTGCAGTAATTATAGAAATCGGCATTGAGGTATTCAACCGACATGTTATCACCACCCGAAAGGGTTGTTGACCGCTTTTTGCCGAAAGGCCATTCCATCATCCTGATAATTGTATCGCCCGGAGATGAAGTTTCCTTATAATAAAAGTGAATAGCCGGTTGATAAAGCCTCCCGTTTACAGCTGATAACCATTCGAATTTCTGGGCGGTGGTAGTGGCTTTTTTAAAATTCAGCGATTTTGTGCCTGAGCCAGGCTTGGTAACACTGAAATCCTGCACCAATCCTGTAGAAGAGCTCGTTTCGTTGCCACTCAGCTTGTTCCTGATTTTAAGGCTGTATTTCGATTTTGGATTTAGAATACAATGAGTCCTGTAAACCAGGTGGTTTGGGTAATAGAAAAGGCCGGAGTCTTTACCGGAGATAGTGATTGTGTCGAATGAATAAATATTGACGGCTCCGCTCATTGTCTGTTCTTCAAGGGTAACAGCAATTCCGGCTCCATAGGTTGATGAATCAGGGACTTGTGCATATTCCAGGGCATTACCATCTCCAAGAAATGCCTTGTTGATACGAATGGTATGAATAGTGTCATTCTGGCTGATGATCCCGTACACAACCGTAATGTCTTTATAGTCGGCAGTAACATCAAAATCTGTTTCACAGGCATTGAAAATCAGGACTACAAGCAATAGCAGTAAGGAAGACAGGTATTTCATGTGATAATCCTCGGGAGTTTGATTCTGTTTATATGGCAAAAGTAGGTATATTCCTGCAACCTCTGCGATACAGGTTGTCCAACTTTTACTGATTCCGGTATTTTTCTTTGTAGTTTTGCAGCTTCGCACCATTGATTGAATACGGAATCATACATATTGTACCAAACGATTGGCGTTATGACAAAATTCAGTTCGGTAACCAAGGTTACTACCCATGTTCTGCAGGAAATGAAGTTGAAAGATGAGAAGATTGCCATGCTCACAGCATACGATTTCTCTATGGCCCGCTTGCTCGACCGTGCCGGTATAGATGTGATCCTTGTCGGTGATTCGGCCTCAAATGTGATGGCCGGACATACAAGCACACTGCCTATCACGCTCGATCAGATGATCTACCATGCATCATCGGTAATTCGCGCTGTTTCGAGAGCGCTGGTGATAGTTGATCTTCCTTTTGGTACGTACCAGGGCGATTCACGCGGTGCATTGCAATCGGCTATACGCATTATGAAAGAAGCCGGTGCCGATGCCGTGAAAATGGAAGGCGGGGTTGAGATTATCGAATCGGTTGAGCGCATTTTGTCGGCAGGCATTCCCGTGATGGGACACCTGGGGCTTACGCCGCAGTCAATACACAAATTCGGTACTTATGTGGTGCGCGCCACCGAGGAAGCCGAAGCCCGAAAACTGGTGGATGATGCTAAGAAACTCGAGGAAGCAGGATGTTTCTCCGTTGTTCTGGAAAAAATTCCCGCAAAACTGGCCACCGAAGTATCGTCAAAGGCGCGTATTCCAATCATCGGAATAGGCGCCGGCCCCGGTGTTGACGGGCAAGTGCTCGTGCTTCACGATATGCTGGGTATTACTACTGAATTCTCGCCACGCTTCCTGCGCCGCTACAACAACCTGAGCGAGGAAATAATCAATTCAGTGAAGTCCTACATAGGAGATGTAAAATCACTCGATTTCCCAAACGAACGTGAGCAATACTGACAGCGGCCATTTTTACGATTTCATCAGCAAATCGGTTCTTTTTGAGGACAATCATATTATTGTGATTAATAAACAGCCTGGGCAGATCGTGCAGGGTGATAAAACCGGTGATAAACCCCTCTCTGAACTGGTTAAGCTTTATATAGCGAAAAAGTATAATAAGCCGGGAGAAGTTTTCCTTGGAGTCGCACACCGCCTCGACCGCCCGGTGAGCGGTGCCGTGATTTTTGCCCGTACAAGTAAGGCGCTTACCCGTCTCAATCTCATGTTAAAAAACCATGAAATCAGGAAGACATACTGGGCTGTAACAGTGCATAAGCCTCCGAAGGAGGCAGATACGCTTATTCATGAACTGGTGCGCAATGCAAAGCAGAATAAGTCATATGCAGTTAAGGAAGCAACGCCTGATTCGCAACGGGCGGAACTGCAATATGAGTTTATTGCTCATACCGAAAGATATTTTTTATTGGAAATCGAATTAAAAACCGGCCGTCACCATCAAATCAGGTCGCAATTGGCTGCCATCGGATGCCCGATCAAAGGCGATCTCAAATATGGTGCACCTCGTTCAAACCCTGACGGATCTATTCACCTCCATGCCCGTAAGGTGGAATTTATTCACCCGGTTTCAAAACAGCCGCTTGTAATTATTGCACCCCCGCCTTCAGATGCCATTTGGGAGGCAATTATGCGGAATTTCTGACCTGCTGATCTGCCATCCGCACTTTGTCAGAATGCCGGCTAAGCCTGCTCAATCCATCAATATCTCTGAAAAAACAAACAAATTGGCGAAAATATTTGCCGTGTTTTCCAATTTAGGACATAGGAGGTATTCACCACCAACGGAGGGCTATATAATAACCTGATTTACTGAATGGTGCAATTTTGGGCATATGATTTGTTTTGACTGTAGTCGTTCAGATAAAAAGTGTTATTAGATCAGGTGAGAATAGCGTGCTTCTTAAGAAATTAAATATCAAATTGTTACGATTACTTATTTCATGCTTCCCACTTTTACCTGAACGCGATTTCAAAAAATAGAAAAATAGCTTGTAAAGTAAATGAATCATAAACGCTTGACATTGTCCCTTTTGTTTCTGCTATCTGTAGCAGGATTTTCGGGATACGGGAGAACCGGTCTGACATTGATTTCAGCCGGCAATCAACTTTCCTGGAACGATGCCTCAAGTTGGATAGTAAGCAGCAGCGGGCAACCTGGAATAACGATTCCACAAGCCAATGATACCCTTATTGTACGTCACCACATACTTGCATCTGGAAGTTTTACCTGTGAGTCGGGTATGATAATCATCGAAACCAACGGCTACATCGATGCTCCGGCTGCAACTTTTATCATCAGAGGTGCCAGCACGATAGATTGTGCCGGACAATTGAGTTGTTACAACCTTGAAATCCGTCAGCAGGCTGGTTTTACACTCCGTCCCCAGGGCAAAGCTACCATTGCCGGATTGCTGGTGGTAGAGGATTACTCCGGTTTTTCAATTCAGTGTGATGGTAATAAATATGGTTCACTCATAACCAATGGTAATATTGAAGGTACCATTTCGGCAGAATATGATGTTGAAGCCAATAACAATCAACTGGTGTCGTCACCGCTTGCCGGAGCACAATCAGGAGTATTCCTCAATATGTACCTGCGTAATTATGATGAACCTGCCTCAGCATGGAGCGAATATATTGTACCTACAACAGTGCCAATGAGCCCTATGGAGGGATTTGAGGTGTTATCACTATACAACGATAAGAGAGTATTCACAGGCATTCCAAATATGGGAGAACAACGTATTGACCTCACATCCGAAGGCAATCGCTGGAACCTCATCGGCAATCCTTACCCATCCTATCTCGATTGGAACCTGTTGGCCAGCGGCAATGATGCCGGGATATATCCCGAAGGAATTAATACCATCTATTACCCTGATAACACAGGTTCAGGCAACTACTCAGTTTATTGCCCTGGCGAAGAGCCTGTAAGCATAAACCAGGGTTCGTCGCTTATCGCTCCAATGCAGGGCTTCTTTATCCAAGCCGAAAGAAACACCAACCTGAGTGTAAATGACTATATGCGGGTACATCCGATTGAACAATCGCCCATAACGGTTCCACTTTCAGCCATTAAAATCAGGATTGAAGGCAACAGCTATTCCGACGAAGCGATCGTGAGGTTTAATACCGATGCCACGGATGGTTTTGACGCAACATTTGATGCATATAAACTCCAGGGTGTTGAGGCTGCGCCTCAGATATACTTCAAAAGCAGCGCCGATGAACAATATTCAATCAATACACTTGGGTCAGTCACGTCGGGACTGGTTGTGCCATTCGAAGTAGCAACCTCTTTCCCGGGGCCGCTGAATCTTACAGCTATAGGAGCTCCGGAGTTTATGTACCGTTACCCCGTGTATCTTGAAGATGAAAGTACCGGTATCTATACCGATCTGCGGGCGATTCCCGTGTACACATTTGATTCGGAAAGCGGAACAAACATACGTCGCTTTAAACTTCATTTTGCTGTGCCCGGAGGAATTGATGAATTGCAGGTTAATACTATAAAAGTCGTTTCAGGCGAATCAGCTATCAATATTAGTGATTCACAAAACCAAACAGGCAATGTGGCTGTATTTTCCATTGATGGGAAACTTGTTGCTGAGAAACAAAATTTCCGTCTTGGATTGTTGAGCATACCTGTAGCACAAGCCAATGTTTACATGGTGAGAATAATTACTCCATCAGGCATTGTGACAAAAAAAATCTATTGTAAGTAGAATAAGGGTAATAAGTGGAAAACAAAGAACAGGTCAGAATCCAGATCATGAAGAAATTAAGGATTTTATTGGCAGAAGATGATGAGATGATCGAAAAGATCACCTCGTACTATCTTCAAAGGAGCGGGCACGAGGTTGATGTTGCCCGGAATGGCTCCGAAGCCCTGAGTAAATTTAACCGGCAACACTATGACCTTATTCTCATGGACGTTCAGATGCCCGAGATGGACGGTTTGCAGGCAGTGAAAGAAATACGCCGGATTGAACAGGAAAAACAACAGAACGACCATACCACCATTATAGCCATAACCACCAATGCCAATAAAGCCGAATGTATAGAGGCCGGAGTTGACGGCTATGCTCGCAAACCCTTTAGCCTCGAAGAATTTAACGCACTCTTTTACCAGCACAACCTGGTATAATTTCTCATTTTTTATATTCTATTTTTTCATTGCAGGTTAACCCCATCTTTCAGGTGGGGTTTTTTCTTGTTATAGCCAGCTTAGTTCATTATATTTGTCAATCATTACATTGTATATGAAACATTCCGGTTGCCTTACTTTAAAAATCCACAGATTATCATTGTTGTTGTACCTGATTATCACGGTTGGCGATGTTTATGGACAATACTTCAACATGGGCCAGGACCCGGCGATCATCCGTTGGCGGCAGATACAAACCGAACACTTCAAAATCATTTATCCAGCCGAGTTTGAAGTAAAAGCACAATATACTGCCAATGTGCTTGAAAATGTTGTACCACTCAGCACCCACACACTCAACGTTTCACCACGCGTAATACCTGTAATCCTTCATACTTCGAATGTTGAGCCAAATGCTGTTACAGGATGGGCGCCAAGACGCATGGAATGGTTTACTTGTCCGCCGCAGGATACTTATGCACAGGAGTGGCTGCAGCAACTTGCCTTGCATGAATTTCGCCATACATTGCAGTTTGGAGTGCTCAACCAGGGATTCACAAGAGCGTTAACCTTTATTTTTGGTGAGCATGCTACAGCTGCCGTGACAGGCCTGTTTATTCCAAACTGGTTTTTGGAGGGTGATGCCGTTTGTGCCGAAACAGCACAAAGCCACTCAGGAAGAGGCAGAGTTCCTGGATTTGAACAGGGCTTGCGGGCACAAATTATACAAAAAGGTACATTTTCATACGATAAAGCTGTCTTTGGTTCTTTCAAGGATTATGTTCCTAATCAATATGATCTGGGTTATCAAATTGTGGCAAATGTGAGGAGGACATATGGATCCAAAGCCTGGGAAATGGTATTGCACAATGTAGCCCGCAAACCATATACTCTTAAGCCTTTCGACAGGGCTTTGCGCTCTGTTACCGGAATGAACAAAATTGAGGTTTACAACAATACAATCCGGTTTCTCGATAGTGCATGGAGATACCAGCAGGCTAATACCTCCTTCACCCGCATTGCTCCATTTCCGGTTGAGTCGTCTGGCTCATTTAAACACTATAAATATCCCCAGTACTTTTCCGACAGCCTGCTCATTGCTGAGCGCACCTCACTTGACGATATTTCGAGGTTTGTGCTGATTGACCGGAAAGGGAATGAAACTATTTTGGCTACGCCCGGCTTTTTCTCGTCTGCCAGTTTCTCACTTGGTTCCGCAAAACCCGAAGGCGGGCTGAACCAACCCGGAACGTTTACGGCTGATAATGTTTCCATTTCCAAAGGCCTCCTGACATGGGCTGAACTAAAACCCGATCCCCGGTGGGCACAACGTAACTATTCGGTCATACAGCTTTACGACATCGGAACAGGCAAAAGCCGACAACTTACAAAAATATCAAGGCTCTTTGCCCCGGCAATCTCTCCCGACGCTACCTCAATTGCTGCTGTCAGAGTTACCAGGAACAATATCAGCTCAATAGTTCTTCTCGACATATTTACAGGTGATGTTATGAATGTATTGTGTTCCTCGGTTGATGAGCATTATATGAATCCTGCCTGGTCACCTGATGGCAAACAACTCGTATTCACTGTTTTAAATCAGCATGGCAAGGGAGTGAGGTTGTTAAATCTGAATAACGGTAGAATAACTGAACTTGTCCAGCCAGGGTTTACCGAAATCTCGAATCCGGTATTTGCCGGGCAATACGTTCTTTACAATGGCGCATACTCGGGAATAGAAAATATTTATGCTGTTGATACATCAACTTTAGCAAGGTCCCGGGTTACATCATCGGCTTTCGGGGCGCGTAATGCCAAATATAACCAGCACCTGAACCGCCTCTTATATGCCGAATACACTTCAAACGGATATAGGCCCGTTGAAGCTGAATTTAAACCTTCAGCCTGGGTACCGGTTGATCAGGTCGGGAATCTGTCGCCGGGTTTGTACAAATGGCTGTTGCCACAAGAAGCAGGAGTGACTGATTCGGCGACCATTGGCTCAACGCTTTACAAATCAGAAAACTACAGCAAAGCGCGACATTTGTTAAATTTTCATAGCTGGGCACCGGCCTATATCGATTTTAATTCGTCAGAATTCAGCAGCGGAGTTTCGGTAATGTCGCAGAATGAGTTGAGCACCGCCACAACAGTTGCGGGTTACAATTGGGATATCGCTGAAAAAGCTGGCCGTTTAAAGCTGAACTTTGAATATTCAGGCTGGTACCCGGTGATTGATTTTGGTGTTTCAACAGGCAAACGAGCCGCAACAGAAACTATTTCAGAAGCCAAAGAAACCCGTTACACCTGGAACGAAACCGAATTGAACGGCGGGGTTAAGGTGCCTTTGTTCTTCTATCACAGGCATTCATACACATTCATTCAACCGTCTATACATACAACCTATACTTACATAACTGAAAACAGATCGGTTGATACAGCCAAGGTTACAGGCTCGGTGCATACCATTGATTACCGTTTTTTCGGTTATAATTACCTGAAAAAGTCGTCGAAAGACATCTATCCGCGATGGGGGCAGTCACTCGATCTTAACCTTCGCCATTCACCTTTCGGGAACAACGACCTGGGAAATATTTTGTCTGCCGAAGCAACTTTTTTCTTTCCCGGAATTATAAAGCATCACGGACTCAGGGTTTATACAGCCCTGCAACGCAGGGTAAAAAGTGCATACCAATATGCAAGCCTGATTAATTCACCGCGAGGATACGGAGTTTTCAACGATAAATGGATGTACGCGCTGGCTTGTACCTACAAGTTTCCCTTTTGGTATCCCGATGCTTCGGCAGGGCCGGTTGTGTATGTGAAAAGAGTGAAAGCTGCCTTGTTTTACGACTTGTCATTTACCGGCGATTATGGCAGTTTTAAGAAGTATGATGCCACCGGTATCGAGTTGACTGCCGATATGCACCTGCTTCGTTTCCTTTTTCCCTTCGATCTTGGATTGCGAATCGGCTATTTGCCTGAGTCATCCAAATTCTTTACCGACTTTCTCTTTTCGGTTAACTTTGCCATCTGAAATTTAGAACATGAAAATTATTCTCAAAATACTTGTTTCGTCGCTGGCAGTATTTTTGGCAGCATATATACTGAGAAGAGTTCATCTCGATGGATTCCCGACAGCCATATTACTTGCCGTTGTGCTCGGATTGCTCAATGCATTCCTGAAACCGTTGCTGGTTGTACTCACAATTCCATTTACAATACTCACATTCGGTCTTTTCCTGCTTGTTATTAACGCATTTATCATAATTGTCGCCGACAGGCTGTTACCCGGTTTTGCCGTTGATGGTTTTGGTACTGCGCTCATCTTTAGCATAATTGTAACAATTGCCACCTGGTTTCTCGAAGCTTTGGCAGGAGATAAAAAGTCCTGAAGTAGTAACTTTGTGATTCAAAGCATTTGATTTAGAAATGAGAGCAAAACTAATTACCCTCCAGCGCGAAATTGACGAGATAATCGGCAAATGCCAGGTATGTTATGTCGGAATGGCCAGCAGTGAAGGAATGCCCTATGTTGTCCCTTTCAATTTCGGTTATAAAGACGGTGTTATTTATCTTCATTCGGCCGGAACAGGCACAAAGATTGACATCCTTAAGCAGAATCCCGAGGTTTGTATAGTTTTTAGTACCGATCATCAGCTGCATTTTCAAAGCGAGCAGGTCGCCTGTAGCTATAGTATGCACTACCGTAGTGTTCAGGCATTTGGCAGGGTAGAATTTGTTGAAGAAAACGATCAGAAAATTGAAATTCTCAATATCATCATGGCTAACTATACCGATCGCAATTTCAAATACAACCCGCCCTCGTTGCGCGAGGTCTGCACATACAAAGTAGCGGTTTCTCGTTTTTCGGGAAAAATTTTCGGCTATGTAAAATAACCGGAGTTGCTTTTCACTCCTTTAGCAACTTCCTTCGGGCCAACAGGAACGTTTTTGCTGCCCCAAAACCTATCAACGATCCGGTAATTATACCGGTTAACACATCCAGCGGGTAATGCACCCCAAGATAAATGCGGCTGTACGAAACAAGAGAGGCATAACTGAGTGCCAATGGCAGTATAAACCTGCGGTTGGCGGGCAACAGGGTAATAACAAACAGCGCTACCGCGAATGAATTGGTGGCATGTCCGGAGAAAAAGCCGTATGCGCCTCCTGTGTATCCATTTACAATATGAACGAGATGCTGAATATCAGGATCCTGCGATGGCCTGTATCTGGCAACTGTTTCTTTAAAAAACCGTGAGAGTTGGTCTCCTGCAAGTATCATCAAGGCAATTGTAAGCAGCACAACCCAAAAACGTTTGGGGTACTTACGATAGAGCAGCCATAGAAACAGAATATATAATGGTATCCAGATGAACCTGTCGCTGGCAAACCACATTACCCGGTCGAAAAATGGTGAATGCAAACCATTGAGCCATAGGAAAATGGTTGTATCAATATTTTCCAATGATTTCATCATATGATTGAGTTTGCCCCGGTTGTTTGCTTCATTTTATTTAATGTATTCTTTCAACTGTTTCAGCGACAGTAAGGCACCCTGCGGAATTGTATCGGCAAACAGAGTTCCGGCGATGGTATCGGCAACCTCTTCAGGCTTGATGAGCAGCCCGTCATTGTGGAGTTTAATAAATTTTTCCTTTTCGTGAAAATTCCCGGGTTTGGCCTGCCTGATGAGTTTCTGCATCGAAGTTTCAACAATACCAGGTTTTAGTGCAAATAGTTTCACGGGATTAGGAACCATATCCTGCTCGAGTGCAATGGTTCGGGTGAGCATATCGAGGCCGGCTTTTGAAGAACAATACATCGACCAGCCATGATAGGGATATTCCGATGCGCCCGATGAAATGTTGAGTATCACTTTCTGAACAGTTGCCCCGGCGCACAATTTAATAAAATGATTGATCAGGAGTGCAGGTGCCAGCAGGTTTGTACGGTAATGTTGCTCAATATCGCCGGTTTTAAGTTTTCCGGCAGGGCCGATGGGTTCAATTGTCCCGGCATTATTTATTAGTGCGATGCGATCGTCATCGGAAAAAACAATTTTTCGGAAAATATCTTTCAGTATGGTAACTGCAACCATTGGTTTGCTGATGTCACCTTCGTAATAGTATAGCGGAATTCCTTTACCTGATGCAGTTTCAATAAGATGTTCATTCATTGTGCGGGAAATACAGAACAAGATATTTCCATTTTCAAGCAGTTTGCCGGCAATGGCTTCTCCAATGCCGCGCGAGGTTCCAGTTAAGATAATATAATTCATCCGAAAAATCTATTAAAGTTGGGAAAAGCAGGTTTTGCAATCAGAATGAACAAACGGGATTGATTATAGTTATTAGTCTGCCCACAATAATACGACTGTACAAATTTAAACTTGTTTTCATGAATAATTCAATCTTTGTTTTTGATTACCCAGCCAATGAGCCGGTAAAAACCTATAGCCCAGGCACTCCCGAACGTAAGGAGATTCAACACCAACTTTCTGATTTAAGTAAGGATGTTCTTGAAATTCCGCTCGTAATCGGCGGCAGGGAAGTTTATACCGGGAATACCGAAAATGTTGTGATGCCCCACAATCACCGCCATGTGCTTGCCCGCTTTCACAAAGCATCACAAAAGGAGGTAAAAGCCGCTGTGGAGGCAGCGCTTAAAGCGCACCGCGAGTGGGAATCGGTGCCGTGGGTCGAACGCGTTTCACTCACCTTGAAAGTGGCGGAGTTGATTTCGAAAAAGTATCGCTATAAGTTAAATGCTGCCACTATGCTTGGGCAGGGCAAAAGTGTTTACCAGGCTGAGATTGATGCCGCATGTGAAACGATTGATTTCCTGCGCTTTAATGCACATTACATTTCTGACATATACAATGAACAGCCACATAGTGATCCCGGAATTATTAACCGGCTGGAATACAGGCCGCTCGAAGGATTTGTCTTTACGGTCACACCCTTTAATTTCACGGCAATAGCTTCAAATCTCAATATGGCACCTGTACTCATGGGGAATGTTGCCCTGTGGAAGCCTGCCAGCACCTCAGTGTTGTCGAATTACCTGCTCATGCAGATATACAGGGAGGCAGGTCTGCCCGATGGTGTTATCAATTTTCTTCCCGGACAAGGCTCGGTTATTGGTAACGCAGTTTTTGATGAACGCTATTTTGCCGGGCTTCATTTCACGGGCTCCAATGCCACTTTTAACAAGTTATGGCAATCGGCATCTGCAAACCTGTCGAAATACCGTTCGTATCCTAAGATTGTGGGCGAAACCGGGGGAAAAGACTTTGTACTCGCACATGCGTCGGCTGATGCAAGGGAGGTAGCTACGGCACTGGTGCGGGGCTCGTTTGAGTACCAGGGCCAGAAATGTTCGGCATCGTCGCGTGCTTATATTCCCGACAATCTTTGGCCAGAGGTGAAAATGCAGATGCAGGAGATGATTGCTGAAATATCCGTTGGCGACCCTGCCGACTTCTCAAATTTCATGAATGCAGTGATTGATGAAGCCTCGTTCGACAACTGCATGAATTATATTAATAAAGCAAAATTATCAGCCGATGCTGAAGTAGTTATTGGCGGTACTGGTGATAAAACAACTGGGTACTTCGTTCAACCTACAGTGATACAGGTGTTTAATCCTCATTTTGTAACCATGGAAGAAGAAATATTTGGCCCGGTTCTATCCGTCTTTGTTTATAAGGAAAACGAATTTGATGAGGCGCTGAAGCTGGTTGATGAAACTTCACCTTACGGGCTTACGGGTTCAATTTTTGCACAAGACCGCTACATTCTTGCCAACGCTTCCGATTACCTTAAATATGCTGCCGGCAATCTTTATTTCAACGATAAACCTACAGGTGCAGTGGTAGGCCAGCAGCCTTTCGGCGGATCGCGGCAAAGTGGTACCAACGATAAATCTGGCAGCCATCTCAACCTTGTGCGATGGACAAATCCCCGGACAATCAAGGAAAACCTTTTACCACCTACCGATTACCGCTATCCATTCATGAAGCCCGATAAGTGTCATTGAACTTAGTGCCGGATGAAAGGGAGGTGAGAAATGGGCAATATAGGTGATATGGTAAATTTGAGAAGCAAATGGTCGGAACTATACCGTTTTGCATCAATTGATTAAAAATATTGTGAATGCGAATTTGACACAGTATTTTAAACGCAGTTTTCGCTCAATTTTTAAACGATCATCTTCACTACCTTTACCGGCATATTGACATTTATATGAAAGAAAAACATCAAAACGGCAAACTGCTTATATTGCTGTTTACAGGTGTATTGATGGGTGCTCTCGACATATCTATAGTCGGCCCTGCAATACCTTCCATTGAGCAAACCATCCGGATTGATCACCGGTCAATGTCATGGATTTACAGCATCTACATCCTGTTTAACCTGATAGGAGTTTCAATTTTCGCCAAGTTGTCCGACCTGAAAGGTCGCAGGATAATCTACATCATTGCGGTCGCCATTTTCGGTATAGGTTCGGCTGTAGTTGCGTTTTCATCCGGAATAAACACCTTGCTGCTTGGCAGGGCTATACAGGGATTTGGATCAAGTGGTATTTTTCCGGTTGCTTCGGCCGTTGTTGGCGATGTTTTTCCACCCGAAAAAAGGGGCAAAGCCATTGGCTTACTTGGTGCTGTTTTCGGAATGGCATTTCTGGTTGGCCCTATCATCGCAGGTATCATGCTGAAGTTTTTTCACTGGAACTCGCTGTTTCTCATCAACTTGCCAATAGCAATAGTGATAATCTTTTTCGCCTGGAAAATGTTGCCTTCGCACCGGACTGCCGAAAACACCCATTTCGACTGGCCGGGAATGGTTCTCATTGCTGTGCTGCTTGCTTCTTTTGCCTATGGCATTAATAATATTGACCCGAATGATGGCTTAAACGCTTTGCTAAAGGCAAACACTCTCCCTTTCTTTATTACTACGATTGTTTCATTGGTTTTTTTCATTGTTTTCGAGTTGAAATCGCCTTCGCCGGTGGTTAAAATCCAGCTTTTCGATGTGAAACAAATCCGTATTGTGGGAATTGTGGCTATTGCTGCAGGGTTAATACAATCGGTAACGGTTTTTGTACCCGAGATGGCAGTTGATGCATACCGCGTGACTCCCTCCAAGGCAAGTTTTATGCTCATTCCGTTTGTTTTAGCTATTGCTGTTGGATCTCCGCTTTCAGGGAGGCTTGTTGACAAACTGGGCTCAAAGTTTATTGTAATCATTGGGCTTCTGCTGTCAGCAGCAGGACTGGTTCTGCTCTATTTCTCTGGTTCGTCGCCAGTTATGTTCTATACCGGGAGCGTGCTGATAGGGTTTGGCACCTCGGGCTTGCAAGGTTCATCCATGCGCTATATCATGCTTAACGAGGTGCGGCCTGCCGACAGGGCACTCGGACAAGGTATTTTAACGCTTTTCCTGAGTATTGGGCAAATGTCAGGAGCTGCATTAATTGGCATTTTGATTGCTTCACAAGCAAGCAAGCTTTCGGGGTATCAGCTTGCATTTTTGAGTATTGCTTTTATTTCTCTTATGATCATGGTGCTGAGTTTACGACTTAAAAGCCGTAATGCGGAACTTGCTTCGGCATCCGTTGCTCAGGATGCCTGATTGTGCAATTTTTACTCTGACGTTAATTCAGTCCATTTCATCAATAGTATAGAATGATCCAGCTGTGCCAACTATGAGCAGTGTTGTTTTCTGCTATGATATAATTTAAGAGAACCGTGTTTATTCCGGCAAATCAGGTTTCCATTAAATGTTAAATGGAGCAATTAAAAAAACTGCCGGCGATTCGCCGGCAGTTTTTATGAGCAATTAGGATACATTTAGAATGTGTACCTTAAGCCTATCTGGGCTCCCCAGGTGCTTGTGGTTGAAAGTACCGGAACATAAGTACTTGTAGGTAATGCTGTGCCGGAATAATTCATCTGGTAGGTAGGAACTCCTTCGGAGTTGGCTTTAACATACTTGAGCAGAGCAATGTCATAGCTGCCGAGTACCTGTTTTTTCATAACACCCCAATCGGAGTTAAGCAGGTTGCCAATGTTGAGCAGGTCGAGACTGATCTGCAGGGTATGTTTGGTTTCACCAATTTTTGTGAAAACATCCTGCAGAATTTTGACATCCCAGCGGTTGAGCCATGGCATTACCACGCCATAACGTTCGGCATATTCGCCTTTATGGCTGCTAAGGTAATCATCCTGATCAACAAATTTCCAGAAAGCTGCTTTCTGTTCATCAGCTGAGAAAACGACAACTGTTTGGCCATCAACTTTTTTGGTAATATCAACAAAGGTGATCTCATCGTCGTTTGCCGGGATATACATCAGGTCAGCTGCGTTGCCGTCGCCATTCATATCGTTGGAGTATATAAAGTCGAGGCGGCCCATGCTGCTACCTGCAAAGAATACGGAAACGGTTGTTCCAAGGTGTTTGAGGTATTCTTTATAGTAGGATATCGATCCGACAAGGCGGCTGGGAACTGCAAACTGTGAGTAGGATAATCCCGGATCGTTCTGTGTCAATACAGTTGGGTTGCTAGCCCATGCCGATGCTGCCGCTGAACCCGGATTCGATGTAAGGTCTTTGGCGCCGGTATATGTATAGGCAATAAATCCCGAAAGACCTTCACTAAATGGTTTGGTGAGTTGTGCCGTAATAGAATAAGCAAAACCATTATCCTTGGTATTGGTGAGAACCATGGCTGAACTTATGGAGGAGTTTAACCTGTTATCGTAGGTTTTGTTATCAGAAAGGAAGAGGTACCTTGGCCTGTCGTCAGCACCCGAGAATGTTGCTTCGGTATCTTTCAGGTTGGCATTGTACTGCACTACGCCATTGATGTCTTTTGAATAAATACCTTCGAGAGTGAATACCATATTATACCAAGGTAGTTGAAAATCAACGGCAAGGTTGTTACGCCATACCTGAGGCATTTTGAAGTTTTTGTCGACAACGGCAATTGAACCGGGAGCTTTGCTGCTTGGCGTTTCGGAGAACAATGAGTCGATCGTGAGATGGTAGAATGGATCAGGATTGAAAGTGAGGGCGCTGAGTTGATAAGCTTTTGTTATTTCTACTGTATTCTG
>JAKLFM010000037.1 GCA_022711175.1 Bacteroidota bacterium
GATAAGGGGTAATAATTGCCCCTTATAGTTAGATGAAAAGCAGCACGAATATAAGGACAAAGTATCTAATATGGTACTCTGGCTGAAAAATAAGTTTTATATGCTTGGAACAGATAAGGAATACCAGATTCAAGGACTATTTTGAAGAGTTTGAAAAACTATACTCCGGCAGTAAATTGGTTTTATTGCCGGAGATTTGAAAGATAATTTTTCGTGATTGGAAGCGATTACAGGTACTTTGCGCAAAAAATTAAGTTCATTTAGAGGGAGCCTCAACTCAGCAGGGTAGGCAGGGCAGGCACTTTTTGAGAAAAATTTTTTACTTTTTATAAATATGCTATTGAAAGGCTTGATGGCGTATTGATAGAAAAGAAAATGATTAGTTGAATTGTGCACGATATTTTTTTCTTCGCTTTTGCTAGAGGGATAATGCGTAAAGAAGGAAAAAGTGAAAAAATGAAAAAAGTTTTGCCGGATTTTGCCTGCCCTGCCTACCCTCTCATGTCGATTAAGAGAGATGACAGGATATTTGGATTACTCAGAATGGTATATCAGATTGTATTTCAAGCGGATGGTTGAGCTCAGTACTCGGTTGTTCTTGGACTACTGCATCCTTATCATCTACCACTGTCCTGTTCTTTGTATCTACCTTGTCCCATTGTAGCTCCTAAACGGCATAAAGCAATTTGCCTTTGGATTTGAAACGGTAATATCCATTTTTCACCAGGGTTTTGCCTAATTTGTTTACTGAACTGTCTGTAATGCTGATCTTCGTCCTCTCAGATAGCTTTGCCAGTATCTGGGATGCCGTCAAGAAAGCGTTGGCTTCCTCTCTCTCACATTTCTCAAACCAGGTAAGCAACAATTCTTCCTCCGGGGAGCGAAGCTGGTACTGTTCATTATTGGCATTGATCTGCGAGATTTCCTCCCTGTCGAACCAGAACCTGAATCCGGTTTTGAACAAATGTAATGCCTGGTGGATCAAGGAAAATAATAATAGAACGCTGTAAATTAAACTTATACAGCGTTTTTATTTTTCACACTCCCATGTACACTCCTTTTTTAAGGATCATGAGACCGACTCGGTTATCTTTATCCTTTCACTACAAACCTCTGCCTGTTTTGCTTGCAGATAAGTTGTATGGCCCACTTGCCCGATTGTGCCGACGGAGGCAATCCGCCACCGGGAAACAGCCATTGTCCGGCCATATAGAAGTTTTTCAATCTCGGAAGTTTCATTTTGATGGATTTCATCATGGTGTCGCGCGACGGCATAAAACCTTCGTAGGCGCCATCCTTCACACCTGTATATTTTACATCGGTTTTGGGCGTGGCTATGTCAATTACCTCTATGTTTTCCGAAATGCCGGGATAAATCTTTTCAAGACACTCAACAGCATCTTTTTCAATTTGCATCTTTTCGGCTTTGTACGCCTTCCCTTCCAGGTCTTTCCAAAGCGCCCAGGGACTTTCGTAACGCATGACCAGTGTGGTTTTACCTGCCGGAGCCATTGTGCTGTCGTACGAATAGTTCATCACCGAGTAACCGCCGGTGAGTAGTGTCATGCCTATTTTCAGACTTTTATCAATATTCATAATAATGGGCGCTTCTGCTGCAATTTCCTTGTTTATACCGAACGAAACCTGTACCAGCGGCGTGAAAAGCTCCCAGTTTTTATAAGCAAAATCAATCTCTTTCGACACATACCTGCCTTCAAGCATCTTGTAGATGGTGGCAAATCCGTCGGCAGCGCTTATCACATAATCAGCAGCTAAAGTAGTTCCGTCAGTAAGCCGGACACCTTTGGCAGTATCGTTTTCAACAACGATTTTATCCACCTTCTTTTTGTATGAAATTTTGCCGCCAAGTCCGGTAAACTTAGCAGCCATACGCTGTGCCAGCGGGTAGGAACCTCCTTTTATGTACCCGGCATTTTTCTGGTGGAACCATCCCAGCATAAAGATGAAAGCCATGGCTGAGAAATCCCTGTCGCCATACATTGAATAAAAGGCCGAGCGAAGCCTTTCACTTTTAAAATTCAGCTTGTCGAAATATTGCTTGCAGGTAAGGCGACCATATTTGCGCATCACATTGAAAAGAGGTACCATTTTGGGCAGTTTGGTGATGTATTCAAGCGGGCTGCGCAGTTCGGGCGCCGAACTGAAAGGATCGAGCAGGGCGCTTTTACGCATATCGTTACACATGCTTTTTATGGACTTTTCGTCTTCAGGAGCTATCCCAAGCAGGTACTGTTCCCAGCGGTCGATGTTGGAATAAATGAAAAAGGTATTCCCTTGTTGGTCAATGATTTGCGAGTGAATTTCATGGTTTATCACCTCGGTTTCGGAATTCAACACATTGGTTTCCTTCCAGATATCGTTAAAGGCGCCTCCCGATGTACCAACCAGCCAATGCAGGCAGTAATCGAAGCGGTAATTTTTACGGTCCCATGCTGTACACTGCCCTCCGGCCACCGAGTGCATTTCAAGTATTTCGGTATCGAAACCGTTCATAGCGGCATATATGCCTGCCGACAGTCCGGCCACTCCGCCACCTATTATCACGACTTTTTGTTTCATATGTTTGATTTTCGTGCAAATCTATAAGGGCCGCTCCTCTTGCAAAAGACAATTCAGGCGAAAGGCGATGATTTACCGGTAAAAGGGGTTGTTTCAGATGGTGAAAGAGCCTGAAACAGGTTATACTGAGCAGCAATTCTCCATTTTTGTCTGATGCTTGAAGTTGGTTGAAACAAACTACATAACCATAATGATAACCATGTAATATCGTCATTTACTTCAAATGATGCTTTAGGCTTGTTATCTTTGGAATGTTTTGTAAACCTTCCATGCACAAACCAAATTCAACACAGGTGAAACGTTTCTATTTCCTGTTGCTTCTTGCTGTCAGCTCATGTGCCGTCATCCATGAACCTAAGAGAGAAACCATTGACCTAGCGGGCCGGTGGCAGTTCGCACTCGACACAAGCGGCAAAGGCATTGAGCAACGCTGGTTCGCAAAGGTGCTGGATGATTCGGTTAACTTACCGGGAACAACCGATTTAAACGGCAAAGGATTCCTGAATGCCGACACAACCACCATGCACCTCAACAGGGTTTACAGGTACGAAGGTGCTGCGTGGTACCGCAAAAAAGTCATTATTCCAGAAAGCCAGCGCGACAAAAGAATTTCGCTGACCCTTGAGCGCACCAAAACAACTGACGTCTGGATCGACAGCAACTATGCCGGGAGTTCCCACATCCTGCAGTCGCCGCAGCATTTCGATGTTACAGCTTTCCTGAGCCCCGGTGAACATAACATATCTGTCAGGGTAAACAACGACTTAAAGCTAACGCCCTACGGCAATGTGCATATTTATTCCGACGACACCCAAACCAACTGGAACGGGATTTTGGGGAATATCTGCCTCGAAGCAACTCCAAGGACATACATCTCCGACCTTCAGGTTTACCCTGATACAGAAAAAAGGAAAATATCCGTCAGCCTTGAGGTAGTAAATCCGCTGAATATCAAAGACATTAACATTGAGCTATCCGTCACCAAAACTGTTGACGGCAGAACAACCCGCTTAAAACCGCTAAAAACGACCGTTGATTTCAGTCCGACTATCCGCCTGGAATATGAGCTGGGCAACGATTGCAGCCTTTGGGATGAATACAGCAGGCCTCTGTACCAGCTTACCGCCACTATTAAAAATGGTGATGAAAAAGATTCTAAAACGGTACCTTTCGGAATGAGGAAATTCGCTGCATCGGGTACTCAGTTCAAAATCAATGGCCGGACGATTTTTTTAAGAGGCAAGCATGATGCCGCAGTGTTTCCGCTCACCGGTTTCCCGCCCATGGATGATGAAGGATGGACACGTGTTTTCAGGATTGCCAAAGCTTACGGCATCAATCATTACCGATTCCATTCGTGGTGCCCGCCCGAAGCTGCCTTTACCGCTGCCGACCGCGAAGGTATTTATCTGCAGGCGGAACTGCCATTTTGGGGCGGCCTCGATGTTGATTCCATCGCCGACATGCTCAAAGCCGAAGGTTTTGCCATGCTCAAAGCGTATGCCAACCACCCTTCGTTCGTGATGTTTTCGCATGGTAACGAAATCTGGAGCGGTCACGACAGGGTCGAGAAAAACATTCTTGCTCTTAAAGCCACTGATAACCGGCTGCTTTATACCATGGGATCGAACAACAATGTGGGATTTGTACCTCCACGTAACTGCTCCGATTTTTTTGTGGGCGCACGTACACCCTTTGCACACGACACAATACTCACCCACACGCGCCTCACGCAGGCATTCTGCGATTCGAGGGATGGCGGCATCCTCAATACAACCTTACCATCCGCCATGATCAACTACTCCTATCCTGTATCACGAATGCCTATCCCCATTGTAAGCCACGAAATCGGTCAGTACCAGGTTTATCCTGATTTCAAGGAAACCATGAAGTACAACGGAGTATTGCGCGCCCGGAACCTGGAAGTTTTCGGCAACCGCTTGAAAAATGCCGGAATGTATGAACTGGACAGCGCATTTCAGAAAGCATCGGGCGCATGGGCAGCCATCTGTTACAAAGCCGAAATGGAAGCTGCTTTACGTACATACGGAATGGCAGGATTCCAACTGCTCGACCTCCAGGACTTCCCCGGGCAGGGAACGGCACTTGTAGGCATACTCGATGCGTTTATGGACAGCAAGAATGTGGTTAGCCGCGAAGCCTGGCTGCAATCGTGCAGCGATGTGGTGCTGTTGCCACAATTTGCGAAATACTGCTGGACGACAGGTGAAACCTTCCGCGCCAAAGTCTTAGTGGCTAATTACTCCAACGAGGAGATCAGCAAACCTGTGGAATGGAACATCAAAGATGAAGCAGGAAGGACAATAGGAAAAGGGACGCTTGATGCCCTTGACCTTAAAGCCGGTGGTTTAACTACAGCAGGAGAGGTAGAATGTCAGTTGTCAATGATCAGCAAGGCTTCCAAACTGACCTTAAATGTTACGATTCCCGGTACAGCTTATTCGAACACATACCCATTGTGGGTGTACCCGCAGGCAACAGCTATTGAACCGGTTACCGGAATACAGATTACAAATCATCTCGACAACAACGTGCTTGATCAGCTGCAAAACGGAGGAAAAGTCCTATTGTTCCCGGCCTCCGGAGATGTTACACAAAATAGTCTGCCCGGGCTTTTTCCGCCTGACTTTTGGAATTACGGCATGTTTAAAGGTATCAGTGAGAATATTCACAAACCGGTTTCACCGGGAACGCTTGGCATCCTAACCAACCCCGAACACCCGATTTTCAATGAGTTTCCAACCGATTTTCATACAAACTGGCAGTGGTTTTCCATCCTCAAAGCAAGCAATCCGATGATCCTCGATAGTTTATTAAAAACATATCTTCCTATTGTTCAGGTAATTGACAATATGGAACGCAATCATAAGCTGGGGCTCATATATGAGTTTAAAGTGGGGAAAGGTAAATTGCTTGTGTGTATGTCGCGGCTCAATCAGCTTAAGGATAAGCCTGAAGCTGTTCAACTCTACCGCTCCATCCTCCGCTACATGGAATCGGACGATTTCAAGCCCGGATACGAAATCGACAAGACTCTGTTAATGAACCTTTTCAAATAAAAACCGGCATTTTGTTGCGTCGCATTAATCCGTTATAATGTTTTCAAGACTCATGCCGTTTCTTCCGGCATCACGATTGCTTAAATTTGTACAAGCATGCAAAGAGACTATCTATTTTAATGTGTCCGTAATATGAAATCCGTTGCTGATACCACCCGCAAAACAACACTTTATTGGCTGCTGGAGCCTGACAACCCGTCCGTTCGATTCTATACGCTCACCGAATTAATGCACAAACCGGTTGCCGATACTGAAGTAGTTGCTGCGAAAGAGGCCATCTATAACTCCGGCATCCTCCCGACCATCCTTGCTGAACAAAACGAGGCCGGCTATTGGGGCGATCCGCAGAAGTTCTACACTGACAAGTATAAAGGCACCGTTTGGCAACTCATGATTCTTGCTGAAGTGGGTGCAGACATTTCAAATCCCGGGATCAGAAAAGCCTGTGAATTCATTCTCGAAAACGCACAGGAACCCGAAAGCGGAGGTTTTTCGTACCGCAAAAGCGCTAAAAGCCCCGGCGGATTAAAAAGCGAGATCATTCCATGTCTTACCGGCAATATGGTTTGGAGTCTTGTTAAACTCGGAATGGCCGACGATACCCGTGTTCAGAAAGGTATTGACTGGATTTGCCGCTACCAGCGTGCCGACGATGGCATAAAAACTGCACCTGCAGGCTGGCCATACAACCGTTACGAAATGTGCTGGGGTCGTCACTCGTGCCATATGGGCGTGGTTAAATCATTCAAAGCGCTCGCAGCACTGCCGCCTGATAAGAGAAACAAAGCCGTTCAGGACAAAATTGAAGAGCTGGCTGAATTTTTCCTTATTCACAACATCTTCAGGAAAAGTCACAACCTGCAGACCATTTCAAAACCCGGCTGGCTCAGGCTTGGTTTCCCGCTCATGTACCAGACCGATATCCTTGAAATTGCCGGAATACTCACCAGCTTAGGCTATCATGATGCAAGGATGAACGAGGCACTCGAAATTATCCGCAGCAAGCAAACACCCAATGGAAGGTGGAAACTCGAGAACACTTTCAACGGCAGGTTCATTACCGACATCGAGGCCAAAGGAAAGGAGTCGAAATGGATTACGCTCAAAGCCTTGAAAGTGCTTGACAATGTCAATTATTAAGAATGACTTAAAATAAGCACCGCTTCAAACCTAATTTTCGCAACGGTGCATTGATTTACTAATTTTATTCCCTCAAATTCATTTTACTATGAAACGTCGGGATTTCATTGCCGGTGCTGCTGCTGCCGGATTTGTCGGTGCAAGCCAGGTTGCTTTCGGTAATCTGCCTGTATTTTCATCTCCAACGCCTACCCTGCCTTACGACCTTGTTGCCGTGAAAGGCGGCGAACCGGAAGTGATGTTCGATAAGGCCATCCAATCGCTGGGAGGCATGCAGGCATTCGTAAAAAAAGGCCAGAAAGTGGTCGTAAAACCCAACATCGGCTGGGATGCCTCACCCGAAAGGGCTTCGAACACCAACCCCAACCTTGTTAAACGCATCGTTAAAGCCTGTTATGAAGCGGGCGCCAAAGAGGTTTATGTATTCGACAACACCTGCGACAACTGGACGAGCTGTTATAAGAACAGCGGCATCGAAAAAGCCGTTAAAGATGCCGGTGGCAAACTGGTTGGCGGCAACAGCAAAGGTTACTACCAGCCCATCAATGTGGTGAGGGGTAAAAGGCTGAAAGACGCCCTGGTACACGAGCTCATCCTCGAATCGGATGTTTTTATCAATGTTCCTGTGCTTAAAAACCACGGTGGCGCCGACATGTCTATTGCCATGAAAAACCTGATGGGTATTGTATGGGACCGCGGATACTGGCATCGCAACGACCTCCACCAGTGCATTGCCGATTTTGCTACCTGGCGCAAACCCACTCTCAATATAGTTGATGCTTACCGTGTGATGATGAAGAACGGCCCAAAAGGGGTTTCGGTAGCTGATGTGCTTACCATGAAACAACTTCTCATATCGCCTGATATGGTGGCGATTGATGCGGCAGCCACCAAAATCTGGGATCCTGGTAAAGAGCCGTCGAGTGTGAAGTATATTTCCATTGCAAACGAGATGAAAGCCGGGAATATGAACCTCGCTCAACTCAGAATAAACCGCATTAAACTGTAACATGCATTCCCCGGTTCTTCGCTACCTGAGGTATTTCTTTGCAATTCTTTCCTTTATTGCACTCGCATTTTTGTTTATTGACTACCGCAACCTCATTCCTGTCGGGGCATTTAAAGCTGCAACCTGGTTTCAGTTCGGGCCTTCGCTGGTGCAGTTTATCCATGCCGCAGGCATCACCTCAGCCGGTTTTATCTTCATCCTGATCATCACACTGCTTCTCGGAAGAGTTTATTGCTCAGCGCTTTGCCCACTGGGGATTTTGCAGGATGTTATGATACGCATCGAAAAATGGTTCCGCAAACGGAAAATATTCCGCTTCAGGAAAGGCACGTGGTGGAGATATGTTTTCCTTGGGTTGGCAGCATTATCATTGTTCACAGGAATTCTCACCGTTTTCAACCTGCTCGATCCTTACAGCAACTTCGGCCGGATATTCTCAACGCTTGCGAAGCCGGTTGTAGTGCTCACAAACAACCTGGCATCAGGCATACTGGGTGAATCAAGTCCGGTGACTATAAACCGTTTCCCGATAAGGGGATTCGATATCGCCTCCATCGTATATCCGTTGATAATATTGCTGCTGCTCCTTTTCCTTACCTGGAAATATGGCCGGCTGTTCTGCAACCTGGTTTGCCCGGTGGGAACATTACTGGGATTGGTTTCGCCGTATTCAATCTTCAAAGTTTCGCTGGACAAGACCAAGTGCAACCAGTGCGGCAAATGTTCGGCACAATGCAAAGCGCAGTGCATCAACATAAAAACACAGGAAATTGACTATTCGCGTTGCGTAATGTGTTTCAACTGTATTGGCCCATGTCCTGACAACGGTGTTAACCTGGGGAGGTTTTCGCCATTGAAAGCCACTGCATTAACTACCGAAACCGAAACAGGCCAGTCAAAATCGAGAAGGAAGTTCATCGGCTCGGCATTCCTGCTTGGCCTCGCCGGACATCTTTTTGCCCAGGAGAAGAAAGGCGGAGTTTTTGAAAAGCCCACCACCCTTGCCGAAAAGAAAACAAGCGCTGTTTCGCCACCAGGATCGGGTTCGGTGGAGGAGTTCATGAACAAATGCATAGCCTGTCACCTGTGCGTAAGCGCCTGTCCCACACAGGTTTTGCAGCCATCGCTGCTGAAATACGGCCTGCAGGGCTTTTTGCAGCCGTACATGGATTACCATGCCAACTTTTGCAATTATGAGTGTGTGGTATGCGGAAACGCTTGTCCTACAGGGGCTATAAGTGAAATTACGGTTGAAGAAAAAAAGAAAATACAGCTTGGCAGAGCCACGTTTGTGAAAGAAAACTGCGTGGTTTACACTTACAACACAGCTTGTGGCGCCTGTTCGGAACATTGCCCTACCAAAGCCGTAAACATGGTCCCTTATAAGCCCGGGCTCACAATTCCTGAAGTTGATCAATCCATTTGTGTGGGTTGCGGCGCCTGCGAATATGCATGTCCCGTGAAGCCTTTCAAAGCCATTTATGTTGACGGTAACCCTGTTCATCTCGCAGCTTTACCTCCAAAGGAAGAAAAGCTTGAACGTAATGTTGAGGATGAGGACTGGGCGTTCTAGGAATGGACAATTGAGAATTGAAAATGGTTAATGTTTAATGTGAATTAGTAATCTGGGAACTGGCACCTGGAACCCTGAACCCGGAACCCGGCATTTAGAGCACGGAACTCTGAACCCGGAACCCGGATGTACCAATCACCAGGAACCAACCCATATCAAGAGAATTGTCCGTTGTCAACTGTCAAATATGCAAGAATTAATACTAACTTAGCACTCTGAAACATGCAGATATGAACACAGCCATACTTCCGCAATACAGGTTATTCAGCGTACGGTCGCTGTTGAATGATGTTTTAGCCCTTGCAGTGATCTGCCTGGTGCCGGCACTATCACACCTTTCGGGGATTCCGGTATATTTTGTTGAACCCATGCGCGTGATGCTTGTGGTTGCCATGCTTGCTTCGCACCGCACCAATGCCTATGCGCTGGCCATCATATTACCGCTTACCTCATTCCTCGTTTCGGGCCATCCTGAACCGGTGAAAATGATGATCATCATGGCCGAACTCACCCTGAACACCTGGCTGTTTTACCTGCTGGTTAACCGCACTGCAAAACCTTTCCTGAGCATGGTAGCAGCTATCATCGGCAGCAAGATTTTCTGCTATGCGCTCTACTGGGTTGTCTTCTCGTTCGCCTTTGTCCGCGATGAAGGCGGTACCACATTCCTGGCAGCGCAAGCCATTGTCACTGTAGTTCTCAGCGCTGCCACCTGGCTTTTCCTGAAAAAGAGCGACAGCCAGGCCTGATTTTCTTTCCTTTTTACACTCCCAATAATCGTTTTCGTCGGTAAAAACGGCGGGTCTGAACTTTTGCTGTTCGCCAACAATAAATTTTGGCGAGTGTTCATGTGACAAAGCAGGAACAGTCTACATCTTATTGATCTTCAGGAACTCATCCACGATCGGTTGTGCTTTTTCAAGGTCGGTGTCGAGGATATACAGGTCAACAGAGTATGGAGTACCCGTTGAGAAGCCCCTGAAATTCGACTCTTCGTACTCGTTGACAACGTTCGACAAAATGCCGGCCTGTTCCAGTTCGGCTTTAAGCAGGTTTACGGTGATTTCCGAGCCTGCAAATACATGGACAAATTTGGTTTGGGGTTCCATGAAAATTAATGTTGGTTATGTTATAAAATCATCGATTTGATTACTGATGATGAGGAACAAATATAAATAAAAACGGAGCTCATCCTATCTCAGATCAGCTCCGTCAATATAGATTGAAATAACTAACGTATCAGAGTCACAGTCCCCTGGGTTGTGTTGTTCAGGTTTTCGTAGCTGCCAATGTCGTGCGAATTCCAGATGACGCCGTCTTTAAACACCGCTTCAGCTTTCCAAACATAAACTCCTTCGGGCAGCATCACACCGTTGTAACGCCCGTTCCACCCTTCAACCGGGCGGCCGAGGTTGTCGAGCTTATCGCTGTACCACAACAGGTTTCCATAACGGTCGTAAACCTGGATAAGATACTCCTTGAGATTGATGCCCACCGGTTTAAAAAGCTGCACTTCGGTATGCGGGTTTTCGGGCGAGAAGGCATTGGGAATAAACAACCCTTTCACCATGAACTTATAAAGCACCTGCGTAGTATCGCTGCATTCCTTATCGCTGTATGCAATCAGCGAAATGGTGTAATCGCCGTCGAGATCATACAAAAGCTGCGGGTTCTCGGCAAACGAGGTTTCGCCGTTACCGAAATCCCAGTAATAATGGGTTGATCCCTGCGACGAATTCTGGAACTGCAGTTGCCCCTGGATATTCTCATAGTTTTCGTTATACGTAAACGCGCTTGTTGGCGATGGCCATGTTGTTATGGTTTGCGAAATGGTGTCGGAACAGGTGTTCGTATCCTGAACGATGAGCATCACAAGATGATCAGTGGGGTTCACGAAAGTGTATTCCGGATTCTGTTCCAGGCTGCCTTCAAGCAGTTCATTGCCTTCGAGGAAACGCCATGTCCATGACGAGAGCGGAGCATATGCGCTGTCGGAATGGTCGAAAAACAGAGTACGGTTGCCTGAACATGACAGGGAATAGTCGAAGTTGGCTTCGGGCAGCATATATACCGGCACTGTATTCACGATGGTGTCGGAACAGCCCAGCGTGTTCGACGAAATGAGCCTTACATCGTAATAGCCCGGCGCCCCGAATACCCATGAAGGATTGCGCATAGTCGAAGTGTCGGTCGCATATGCAGGATCATCGAAATACCACTGGTAACCGCTGACAATAACACCGTTGTTAACCGTCTGGTTGGTGAAAACCGCCTCGCTGCCGAAGCACACTTTTCCCGTAGAAAACTGCGCTACCGGCGCAGGACTTACGTTAACGTTAACCTGTGCTGAATCGCTTATGTTTTGCCCCGAAACGCTGGTTGTAATGCGCATCAGCACAGTATAATTGCCGGCTTCGGTAAAGCTGTGATAAACAGGATTCTGGAAAGCGTTGTAGGTGGTGGTGGTGCCATCGCCAAAATCCCAGTACCATTCATCAATCGGCAACCCGCTATAGCTGCTGTCGGCAAACGCCGTGTTGTAATTCTGGCAGATAATGGTATCAACCTGGTTAATAGAAGCCAATATACAAGGCCGAGCCAGCACATCCCGGCTCAGCACCTGGCTGCACGAGTCGGCATTCATCACCGTGAGCGCTACATTATAGAGCGAAGGAACCATGTATTTGTGTGAAACATCCGGATTGTTCGGAGCATTGATGGTATCGGCCTGACCATCGCCGTAATTCCATATCCATTGAATGATGGAGGCGCCGTTGCCACCCGAAATGTCATTGAAAATAACTGTGCTGTCGCATAAGCCGATGGTGTATTCAAAATCGGGCAAAGGCAGCGGGTTTACCGTAACCTGCAGGAACTCCGTAGCGCTGCAATTATTTATATCGGTTGCCTGCAGGCTTACAGTATATATTCCGGGCTCAGCATACAGGTGTGATGGATTTCGCTGTGTTGAAGTATTATAAATTCCCGATGCGGGATCGCCAAAGTTCCAGTTGAAGAACACAAGGCTGTCAGTGAGCGGAGCAACAAGTACCGGAGCGAAATTCATCAAATCACCAAGACAGGTTGGTGTGTTACTGAAGGTAAATTCAAAAGGTGATGGCACACACACCGATTTGGTGATAGTATCCTTGCAGCCTCGTGTATCGGTAACAATGAGTTTCACATTGTAGCACGAGTCGGTGGCGTAGAATACGTAAACAGGATTTTGCAGGTTTGAATAGTGGGCCGGGTCAAATTCCCACAGCCATTCAACAATATTTGCCTGGTAGGCAAACGATGAATCCTGGAAGTACACGGCACCATTGTCGCACGGAGCGGCAGTGTATGTGTAATTAGCTGTGGGCTTTGCAAAGACCTGCAGCATTGTTGATGTGGTATCCTGGCAACCTGTTGCAGTTGACACAACCAGTGAAACTGTATAAACGCCCTGTGCTGAATAGGTCCATTGCGGATTAGGGATGTTGGATGTATCGTTAGCCATGGCAGTTTCGCCAAAATCCCAATGCCACATGGTGATTGGTTCACCATTTATTGTATAGGACTCATCGGTAAACTGCGTAGCAGCATTTATACATCCGCTGTTGTATGAGAACATTGCAAATGGTTTGGCATCAATTGTGACCACATGCGAACTCGTATTGATACAGCCGGCCGTATCGGTAATGGTGAGGATTACCGTATAATTGTTGGCTTGGGTATAAGTGTGTGTCGGATCCTGAATTGTTCCGTGTGCGGTGCCATCACCGAAATCCCAGTCGTATGACTGCACGGCAGCTACATTGGTTACCGCAACATCAACAGTAAATTGCGTTGACATACCGAGGCAGGTGTTGTTCCATGCGTAATCAACTGCCGGGCTAGGGTTTATCACTACACTTTTAGTAATGGTATCAGGACAGCCATCAGCATTAAATACCTGAAGTACAACCGTATAAGTGCCTGCCGTGCTGAAAATGTGAAGCGGATTCTGCAATATGGAAGTATTGTTAACACCCGAACCCGGGTCACCGAAATCCCAGAGGAAACTTATAATTGCCGTACCGCCGTTGGTTGTGGATTGGTTTGTGAAGTTCACCGCAACTCCGGCGCAGGTATTGTCGTATGTGAATCCTGCCAGCGGGCTGGTGCTGATGGTCACAGTACGCTGGAATTCATCCTCACAACCCTGCGATGAATTTATGGTAAGGTTAACGGTAAACGTTCCTGCAGTTGTATAAATATGCGTAATATCGGGACTTGCCGGAGCTGTGATTAGTGTATCGCTGCCATCGCCGAATTCATAAAACCAGGTTACTATACTTCCTGAAGGAGTGGTTGAATTATCGTCGAACGAAACCGGCAGATTGGCGCAAGTTTGTGTTGATGCCGTAAAGAAAGCTGTTGGTGGCAATGTGACCATTGCAACATGCATGATCGAATTCTGACAACCTGCTGTATCAGTAATTGTAAGTACAACATTGAAGCTGCCCGACGATGTGTAAATATGGTATGGATCTTCTTCGGTTGAGGTAAAACCGTCGCCAAAGTTCCATAATCTTGATGCTGTAGCGGCAGCATTAACGTAGGTAGAACTGATGAAGTGGGTTGAATCGTTTACACAGCCCGCAGTTATCGAAAAATCAACGGTTGGCGGGGCACTGATCACTACGGGTTTTGTAATGGTATCGGTGCAGCCGCCGGTATTGGTGACCAGCAGGGTAACATTGAATGTGCCTGCTGAATTATAGATATGCGTTGGATTTTGTAATGCCGATGTATTGCCAGTTCCCGATCCGGGATCGCCGAAATTCCACAGCCAGCTTGAAACTCCTCCGGAACCGGCTTGCGAAAGATCGGTAAACTGAACCTGCTGCCCCTGGCAATGGCTATCGAAACTGAAATTGGCCAGCGGATTAGGCGATACCGTCACCGGTTGCGAGAATGTGGCTGTACAGCTGTCGTTGGTGGTGATTGTGAGTGTAACAACAAAAGAACCATAGTTGTTGTATGTGTGCGAAACATTGGGATCGTTGGGGAAATTCACCGTAACGATGTTTCCATCACCAAAATTCCATACCCATTCAACAATGTAACCTGTTGGCGCAGTGGAGCCACTCACGAAATCAACCTCTGAGTCTTTACAGGCAGGTTGAGTAAATGTGAAGGACGAAATAGGCTCCTGCAAAATGGTAACCGGGCTTGTGATCGTATTGGTACAACCTGCAGTATCGGTCACAGTAAGTGTAACCATGTAGGTGCCGTAGTTGAGGTAAATATGTACCGGGTTTTGACCAGAACCAGTAAGGCCGTCGCCAAACTGCCAGGCATAGGTTGCAATGGCTCCCACATTCATAACATTGGTATCGGCCATAAAGAACACCTGGTTATTCTGGCAGTTGTTTTGCGAAATAAAGCCAACGGCAGGTTTTGCATTTACCTGCACGCTGTCAACAATAGTATCGCGGCAGCCGTTGTTGGTTTCAACAATGAGTGAAACAGCATAGGTACCCGGCCCTGTGAAAATATGGGTTGGATTTGGAGTTGTGGCGCTGTTGTTAATACCTGAAAGGGGATCACCAAAATTCCAGTTCCATAAAACTATTGATCCGCCGCCATTGGGTTGCGAAATGTCGTTGAACTGAACAGGTGAACCTTCGCAGGCTGATATATAATAGAAATTGGCAACAGGATTAGGATATATGGTAACTGCCTGTGTTTCAAAAGCCGTACAGCTATCGGATGCGAAAATGGTGAGTGTTACATTGTAGGTCCCCGGCAACAGGTAAGTATGAACAAGATTCTGGTTGTTTGGAAAAAGTACCGTGTCAATGGTACCATCACCGTAATCCCATATCCAACGCCATATGTAACCCCACGATGTGCTCGACTGATCGTTGAACTGCACATCGGCGCCGGCACAGTTATTCACGCCGGGGTCAAAATGTGCCACGGGAAGCGCATGAATGGTAATATCGTGCATCACAGTACTGTCGCAACCCAGCGTATCAGTTACAGTTAATGAAACAGTGTACGTTCCGGGAGCTATGTAAGCATGGGCGGCATTCTGAAAGTTGGAAGTGCCGCCATCGCCAAAGTTCCACCACCACGTCTGTATGGCACCCATATTGGTTGCCGAAGTATCCGGAGTAAAGAAAACCAGGTCGTTGAGGCAAGCGTTTGACCATGTGAAGTCAACTGGCGGGTGATCATGTATTACCACCTGCTTGGTCATGGTATCGGTACAGTTGTTGAAGTTGGTAACCGTGAGTATTACTGTATAGGTTCCTTGTGTGTTGTATGTATGTGTTGGGTCTTCAAGATTGGAGTTATTGTTGATTCCGCTGGTAGGGTCTCCAAAATCCCAGCTCCATGCAACAATGTTGCCGGCTCCGTTGGCAAACGAAGCATCAGTAAACTGGATAACCTGGTCCTCGCAAAGGCCTGTGGTACTGTAATAAAAATTGGCAATGGGACTCGGCATCACCGTTACTGCTATCTGAGTGCTGTTGCTGCAGCCTTCCGAGTTGGTGATGGTGAGCGTGACATTGAATGTTCCGGCATTAGGGAACAAGTGTATAAGATTGGGGTTGTCAGGAAAATAAACAGTATCATTGGGTGAACCATCGCCATAATTCCATATCCAGGTGGTGATATAGCCGTAAACTGTATTAGAAAGATCGGTGAATTGTATCGAATCGTTGTGGCAATTGGGAACATTGTAGCTGAAATTAGCCACCGGAAGCGGGTGAATATCAACAAAATGGGTCACAGTACCGGTATTGCCGCCTGTGTCGGTCACAGTTAAATTAACTGTATAGGTAAATGTGCCGCCGAAAGTGTGAGTCGGATTTTGAAGTGTAGAAAAATTGCCGTCGCCAAAATTCCAGTCCCAGTTTGTAATTACAGCCGGGTTGGGAACAGCAGCCGTAAAAACAGTGGGACTGCCAACGCAAATCCCGGTATATGTAAAGTCAACAGGTATCGGTTGAGCCGAAACCGGGTTATTATAACTGTTAGCAGCTGAGAACATTACAGTTATCAGCAACGCCAGTATGATCCTATGTTTCATCGGGGTGAGTATCTCTTTACAGGTCAGGTTAGTTTTAATATCAGTCAGTGCAGGTTAATCAATAGTCAAAAATAGTAAGATTTTACCGTTCCTGACATATTTTATGCTTCGAACTATTAAAAAACGGAAACGCGTTCAAATAATTGTTGCCAAATGGCTTCATTGTTTGTCGTTCCTGATTATTAATTGCCTGTGAATGTAAAAGTAATGTGATTGATCTGCGATTTTTCTGGCTGTTTAACGAAAAATACAAGAAACGAATTTCCGGCCGCTTTCGTGGAATACAGTGAAGGTGAATGCCGGTTATTTCAATCGTCAAACAAATTCAGTAAATTGCTCTATATAATGTCACTCAGCATCCATCACACACCTGAAGCCAATGGTTGCACAGCGATCGAGCGACGGCGATACCATGAGGATCATTTCCGGGTGATTTACAGGCACCGGCCCACCGGTTACATACCAAATACTTGAAGTCGGGTGGTAATGGCTGCCTCCCCTGATGATGTTGTACCGGTACGAACCATTATCGTAAACATCGCTGGTGATTTGCCAAACGTTGCCCACCATATCCATAACGCCAAATGGCGAAGCGCCTTTCCTGAAAAGGTTTACGGCAGTGGTATGATTGAGGTTGTAATTGCACCGGGTGGTATCCATCCTGTTGCCCCAGGGATATTTTCTCAAATCATTTCCCTGTGCGGCATATTGCCATTCGGTTTCCGACGGCAGCCGCTTTCCGGCCCACCTGGCATAAGCCTGCGCATCATAATAGCTAACATAAACAACCGGATGGTTTTCAAGGCCAGCAGGCGGTTTACCACCTGCCCAGTGTTTCAGGAAGTTCGCAGTATCGGCAGGTACATATCCTGATGACTGCAGAAAAGTATAGAAATCGGCATTGGTCACCGGGTACTTATCCATAAAGAAGCGTTTCATCACCAGTATCCTCGGTCTGGTAAGATCAGGAAACGGAATAAAAGCTTCCTGCGCCAGCGAATCTCTTTTGATGATACTGGTGAAATTGCTGCCAGGTATCTCAATCATGCCTTTCGGCGCTTTGGCTGCACCGGGTGTAGTTTCAACTACTGAAACCAACCTTGGTGTTCCAGGGACGAAATGAACGATACTTTCATCAAGAAGTTCATTATTGCCAATGAGTTGCACTACATATTTATCCTCATAGTCACCGAAATGCTGACGCAGCGATATCGTCTGACGGCCTGTTTCCATAACAAGCGGATTTTTTGAATAGGCAGGATTGCCGGGCCAAACCCTGATCTCGTCGCCCCTGCCGGCAAAAATCAGCAGGCTGTCGCCCTGAAGCGAACAGCTTAATATCCCTGGCAACCGTGCAATACATTCAACTGCACCTTCCTTCCTGGTACCAATCCAGGCACGGTTAAATGCATCTGTTTCGGCTTGTGCATATATATTTCCGCTTTGTTCAACATGCAGTATTTCTTCGTGCCTCCAGATACTAACAAGGTGGTGATTCTCATCCTTTTCGACCGGGAACAAAGACCCGGCGAACCCTGACGGTTCCAGGCTGAAAACCGTATAAACAGTTTTCTCACCATCGTCCCATCTATTCACCCAAATGCTGTCGTGCAGCGTTTCAATGAACGGTTGCCAGTGCAAGTCGTTGAAAGCCGTGGTGTTCTCGCGCAAAATCCGGGTAGTTTTCCCTAAGAACTCAAATTCATCTTCAACCCATCCCGGCCTTCCCGACCTCATGGTATTAATTTCGGTTCCATATCCGTTAAAAAATGCAACAGCAATTTCCCTGTGTATATCGCTTTCGGCAAGGTCAATGACACGGTAAATGGCAAAATCGGGCTTGATGAACTTGTTGAGGTTAACAGGCGGAGGCATGTATAAGGCATTATGCACCCTGCCCGAAATGATGCCCGGCATATCTTTAGGCACAGCCATTCCTTCGCTGTACATGATCACGCCGGGTTTTGCCCTGTCGGCAGTTGCCTGCAACTCATGGCTCGATTCGCCCTTGCAATCGAGTACAACGCCGTCGGCGCCGGTTTCTCCAATTAGCTTTTCGAGCCCGGCCATATGCTCTTCCTTACGGGTACTCTCATCCCAGGGATTATATGATATGAAATACTTCTTCCCAAGACCGTGCAGATAGTCCGATTGTTTTCGCAATGCAGAAGTCCCACCGCTAAGGTCGCGGTACAAATCGAACTGGTTGCGCTGGTCGAGGCCCAGTCGCGGCCAGGTAGGCCAGATGGTGAAAATATCCCAACCGCCGGTAAGTTTATCGTAACGATTGAATTCCTTATAGAACGCATATTCCTGATCCTGTGAACTATACCATGTTTTATCCCAGGCAAACTGCAGCAGCATGAGGTATGTATGGCGCATCCACGACAGGTCACCGCGCTCAAAAAGGCTGTTGTCGAATTTTTTCAGATCATACAACCAACGGTTGCGGAAAATCAGTTCGAGACCCTTGTGCCAGTCGCCTTCGTGCATTTCGAACCAAAGAGAATATTCGATCCATCCGCCGGGTTTAAGAGTTGCCGACCAGCGGTCAATATCGCAGTTCTCACGCTTGCTGCGACGCGTAATCGCTGTAACATGCTTACCGTCTGCAAGTTCAATATCACTCCACCCCAGGTGCCAGGCATTGTCTGGCAGAACAACCCCAACCGGAGCGTAACCCGGGCGAAACAACTTGGACCGGCACAGGTACTGCGGCCATTCCTTAGAGCCGGCAGCAGTAATATACGGATGACCGGAGGATTCGCCAAAAGGGACAAGGTTTTCGATCGTAATATCGTTGCCTGACAGGTTTCTGAATCTCAACAAATACTTCGGGGTATCATTATCCTGATCAACCAATTTGATCTCGACCTGCAAACCGCTGCAAATCTCACCAACAAGGCTGTCGCTCCTTAATGCGGCCTGAAAACCGGAGATATGTTTTTCGCCATTAACAAGTATGTAAAACAACGGAATTTCGCCAAGTGTTTGATGAGGATTACCCTGGTCGTCAACAAACGAGCTTACGAAAAGCGCGCCATTCTCAAAAAAATTCATTTGTTTCACTTTGACCTGCGAATGGGTTGTAAGCACCATGACCAACAGTATCGCGGAAACGAAAATTCCTTTCATACTCTTCAATTTTAAGTTCAAGTTTAAGAAACTTTCGGAAATCGAATGTAAAAAAAAAGCCGCCCCGAAGAGCGGCTGAACAATTCTGGAATAAGACTATTTCTTTAACGAAGCCTTCTTTTTCTTCCAAACCATAAAAAGGAACCATATTCCGAAAACGAGCATTCCAAGGCCTGTCCAAACGTTTACATTCATCCCCAGCGAAGCGCTGTAGATGGATGAATTGGTTGTAACGGCTCCGTAAATGGCAAGTATGGCGCCAAGGATTGTAAACAGTGATCCGATTGGTAACCTGATGTCTTCACCCATTTTAATTTCCTCCTACCATAAAAGTATTGTTAGTACTATGCTTATTACTCCGACCACTACAGCCAGCGCGACCGGCCTCTCGAACCAGGGTATGCCGGGTTCGTCCTTGATGCGCGGCGTAAGCGAATACACGAGGCCTGTAAGGTCATCCTTCGATTTCAACTGCCTGGTAAGCAGCGATACAACAACTGTTACGATGAAGCAGGCCGCGAATGCAAAAATGGCCGTCCAGAAGCTTTGTGCCATGCCGCTGGGGTATTCGTGCATCTGTGTGATCCAGGCGCCTTTGCCTTCGGCAAGCGTAAGCCCGTGATGAACTGCCGCTGCAAAAGTCCCTGCAATCAATCCCCAGAAAGCGCCGTTGCCGGTAGCCCTTTTCCAGAACATCCCGATAATAAAAGTGGCGAATAGCGGCGCATTCACAAAGGCAAAGATGAGCTGCAGAAAATCCATGATGTTGTTGAACGATGCTGCAACATATGCCGTTAGTATGCTCACGGCAACACCAAAGATGGTGGCAAACTGGCCTACCTGCAGGTAATGCTTGTCGCTCTTGCCTTTATTGATGTACGACTGGTAAATGTCGTAGGTAAACACGGTGTTGAAAGCAGTAACATTTCCGGCCATACCACTCATAAACGAAGCCATAAGCGCAGTAATGCCAAGTCCCAGAAGTCCGTTGGGATAATAATGCACCAGCATCGACGGAATGATCATATTGTAGTCCGACTGGTTACCGCCCACAAGTTGAAATCCCTTATCGGGCATAAGCATGAGTGCAGCGGCAATCATCCCGGGCACAACCACCACAAGAGGAATGAACATTTTAGGTATAGCCCCGATGAGCGGTGTGCGGCGCGCTGCCGACATTGAATTGGCTGCCATGCCGCGCTGCACCACCAGGAAGTTGGTACACCAGTAACCGCAACCCAGCACAAAACCAAGTCCCATGAACATTCCGAACCATTCCACTCCCATGGGATTCGATTTGCCACTGCCGAGGTAATGCCAGGTATGCAACCATGCGTCGGGCTGAAATCCCTTGCCGGTGGCAACAATTCCCAGGCTGTCTTTTAGCCCTGATAATCCTCCGACATCGTTCAGGCCAATGATCACAAGTGGCGTCATCCCGGCAACTATGAGGAAGAACTGAAGCACTTCGTTGTAGATAGCCGATTTAAGCCCGCCTAAGTATGTGTATGCCAGCACGATAACGGCAGATGCGATAAGGCTGAAATGGAAATTCCAATGAAGCAGCACTTCGAGCAACCTGGCCAGGGCAAACATGGAAATGCCCGATGCGAAAATCGTCATGATGGCAAAGGCAAAAGCGTTGAACCCACGTGTTTTCTCATCGAAACGCAGCTTCAGGTATTCAGGTACCGACCGCGCTTTGCTTCCGTAATAGAATGGCATCATGAAAATGCCGAGAAATATCATCCCCGGAATGGCTCCGATAAGGTAGAAATGATAGGTGAGCATACCGTATTTGGCGCCTGATGCTCCCATTCCAAAGACTTCGAGTGCCCCGAGATTGGCGGAAATAAAAGCAAGTCCTGTAATCCATGCCGGAATTGATTTCCCGCCTTCGAGGAATTGCTCCGACGATTTCATGTACTTTTTCAGCAACCAGCCAATACCAAGCACAAAGGCAAAATAAATCGCCATGATGGCATAGTCGATGAAATTAAGTGAATATGTTTCTGTCATAATCTTTTTTTGTAAAGGTTACTGAAGATTTAGGGACGGTTGAAGGTTATGGAAAATGGCTTATGGAAAATGGTTATGTTAAGCCGAAGCTTTTCCCATACCATTCAACCAATCAATCAATTACTATTAACCTTCAACCATCTGTCTTAGTTCTTCTCCAATTCTTTCCACACCAGTGCGCTGGCTCCAACTATGGCCGAGGTGCCTTCTTTGAGTTCTGATGGCAGTATTTTTACCTTATTGCGGAAAACGGGGAGCAGATGGCGTTCCATACTCTCTTTAGTGGGCTTGAAAATATACTCGCCTGCAGCGGCTGCGCCGCCGAATAGGAATATAGCCTCGGGACTCAGGTGATGGACTGTATCGGCAAGTCCACGGCCAAGCAATTCACCGGTAATTTCAAACACTTCACGCGCAATCGGATCGCCCTTTTCGGCTGCATCGAACACCAGTTTGGCAGTCATATCGTTGAAAGGAATGCCTGCCAGGTCGCTTTCGGAATTGTTGTACTTTGCAAGTACCTCAAAAACAGTGCGTTTGATGCCTGTGGCTGAACAATAAGCTTCGAGGTGGCCGACTCCGCCGCAACCGCAAACCCTGCCATTCGGCACAATGGTTGTATGCCCGCATTCGCCGGCAAAGCCGTCGGCACCGTAAACCAGGTCGCCGTTGACGATAAGTCCGCTGCCTAAACCTGTACCGAGCGTTATCATTACAAAATTTTTCATGCCTTTACCGCCGCCGTATATCATTTCGCCAAGCGCAGCAGCATTGGCATCATTGGAAAGTTTCACATACCTGATTTCAGGAAATTGTTCCTGGATACGCTTAGCAAAATTCACCACACCGATGAACGGAAGGTTTGGTGCATATTCGATGGTGCCGCTGTAATAATTACCGTTGGGGGCGCCAATGCCTATACCCACTACCTCTACCTGAGGATTTATCTGCTTTACCGTATCGATTGCCGATTTGATTTCGCCTGAAAGAGCGCTGATGTATTCGTTGAGCAGTTCTTCCGAACGCGCTTCGGTAGCCAGGGGATTTTCCTTTTTTTGTGGTGTTGGCAGTTGTGGCTTCTTTTCATAAAGAACGTTACCGTCCCTGTCAACAACACCAATGGCTGTGTTGGTACCGCCTATGTCAATACCAATTGCAATTTGTTTCATCGTAGTATATTAATTTTTAGTTAGTTAGCGAATTTTGCTTCCTTTTACGGCAAAGAAGAAGATGTAGAGGTAGCAGATTGCCGGAACAATAAATGCCCAGGAATAACCGGCAGTGTCAGCAATTTTACCCATCACAAGGGGAATAATGGCGCCACCAAATATTAATGTATTGATGATGCCCGAAGCTGTGCTCAGTTCGCCCTGATCGAGGTTTTTCACAGCAAGTGAGAAAATGCTCGGGAACATTACCGAGTTAAACATCCCAATCGAAACAACTGTCCATAAAGCTACCTGTCCTGTGGTAAAGGCAGTTATTAGCGCCAGCGCCGCAGCGATAATGGCAAAAACGGCAAGAGTCCTTCCTTCTTTACCTTTTCCTAATTGCATCAACAGGAAGTTGGCAATAGCGATCACGGCAAATATTAACCCGATGTTCCAACTCCAGTCGGTAACGAAAGAACCCGAGACAAAAGCAAGTAACAGAACCAGCGCTACATACATGTATTTCCGGGTTTGATCGCTGATCTCCGAAAGCATGATAGAGCCAAAAAACCGGCCTACCATAGCGCCTCCCCAGTAGATGGCTACATACTTGCTTGCCTGCTCGGCAGTAAAATTCGGATCGCCGGCAAAAACGGTTTCACGCAGGTAATTGAGAATCAGACCGCCGGTACCAACTTCGGCACCCACATAAAAGAATATACCAAGCGCGCCAAGCAGCACATGCGGGTATTTCCATACGCTTTTCTTTTGTTCATCAACCTTGCCGCCAATTTCGGGTAACCTCGTTAGATAAATTGCTACAGCAACGAGGAAAACAATGATACCCATAAGGATGAAGGGCATCTGCACTGTCTGAGCTTTGGCTGCGGCATCCATCATGTCGCTTGTACCGCGGAATATGGCGACGGCAATGAGCCAGGGAGCTATCATTGTCGCGATTGAATTGAGCGCCTGCACAAGGTTTAGTCGTCCGCCGGCAGTTTCCTCCGATCCGAGGGCTGCAACATAAGGGTTGGCAGCGGTTTGCAGAAAAACAACTCCCGAAGCAAGGATGAAAGTTGCCGTAAGGAACAGCCCGAACGAAGGCACTTTGGCTGCGGGGAAAAACAGGAAACTGCCTGCCGCCATGAGCAGAAGCCCGATGATGAGCGCACTTTTGTAGCCTATCTTTTTAATGTACAACCCTATCGGGATCGAAATGATGAGATAAGTGATGAAAAAGGAAAAACTGAGCAGCTGCGCTTTGAATTCGGTGAGTGCAAAGATGTCCTTTACTTTACCACTTAATGTGATGATGAAGGTTGTTGCGAAGCCAAAGATGAAGAAAATAGCCCCGATGACTGTCATTCCGAGCTTGTAATTGGCGTGTTTCTGTTCCATTGATTAAGATTTATTGAATGATGATGAGACTTCATTGAAGGAGAGGAAACAAATGTAAAAATTAAATTCACCTATGCAAACACGCTTTTTTTTACTACTATAAAATATTGTCAGAAAATGGCAAAATAATATCAGCATTCCGGGCTTGATGGATGGAACGTGCATCGAAACATCCCTTAAAATCAGGCAGGATAGCTTCTGAATTATTCAGTACCATGCCATCTGAAAATAAATGCCTCGTGAAAATTTATTTGTGTAAAAAACACATTTATATTTGTCAATCTGATAATCAGGGCATTAAACTACTGAACGACTTCATACTCAATCCGAAACAAATTCAGAACCATGACAAAAAACTTCCTTTTCATTACATTGGCCTCAGCTGTTCTCATCATGTTATTCTCAGCTACAGGTTGCTCTGATAAAAACACACCAACAATGAATATCACCAAAGAATCATTCGGTACCATCAACGGTTCAGTGCCTGTATCGCTGTTCACCCTCACTAACGACAAAGGCATTACCATGAAAGTGACCAATTATGGCGGCATCATTACATCGCTGATTGTTCCTGATAAAAACGGCAAACCCGGCGATATTGTCCTGGGTTACGACAGCCTTTCAGGTTACCTGGCAAAAACCCCCTATTTTGGCGCTATTGTGGGGCGCTACGGCAACCGCATCGCCAAAGGTGCTTTCAAAATTGACGGCAACGAATTCCACCTGCCTATCAACGACGGCCCTAACCACCTGCATGGCGGCATTCAGGGTTTCGATAAAGTGGTATGGGAAGCTCAGGAATTTAAAAATGATTCAGCTGTCGGGCTAATTATGCATTACCTGAGCATGAATATGGAGATGGGATATCCCGGCAACCTCGATGTAACTGTTACTTATACGTTAAACAATAACAATGAACTGCGTTTCGATTACCTCGCCACAACTGACAGGCCGACACCGGTTAACCTTACGCAGCACAGCTATTTCAATCTTGCCGGCACTGGCGACATAAAAAAGCATGAACTGCTCATCAAAGCATCGAAATATACGGTTGTTGACAGCACCCTGATCCCTACCGGCGAGTTACGTGATGTAACCGGTACGCCATTCGATTTCAGAACAGCTAAAACCATCGGAAAAGACCTGCAGGCAACCGGCGGAAAACCAACCGGTTACGATCATAATTTTGTGCTGGACACCAAAGGGCTCGATGAAGTGGCGATTAAGGTGACCGAACCTGAATCGGGGCGTGTAATGGAAGTCTATACACAGGAACCCGGCGTACAGTTTTACAGCGGCAATTTCCTTGACGGAACAATTACCGGTAAAGCCGGACAGGTTTACAATCAATATTACGGCTTTTGCCTCGAAACGCAGCACTTCCCCGATTCGCCAAACCAGCCTGCTTTCCCGAATACCATACTCAGTCCCGGCGAGAAGTACCAGACAACAACTATTTACAAGTTTTCGAAGTAAGGTCGATTAGGAGACGGTCTGCAAGGATAATTGCCGAAATATATCGGAACACCTGTGCAAGTCAGTCGATGCCAGCGTCAATGCTGCCTTTCTTATTATGCTAGCCTGCCGGCGCCGTTACCTACAGTAGCAACGTAGAAATCGGCTGAAAGCCCCGTTGTTGCATGATAAGCCGGGCCAACACAGGCAATGAGTTCGTCAATTGATTCATTTTCAACAATAGCTACCGCGCAGCCGCCAAAACCGGCCCCGGTCATACGGGCGCCGATAACGCCATCGATCTTCCAGGCTTCATGCACAATGGTATCGAGTTCCTTGCCGGTAACCTCGTAATCAATGCGCAGCGATTCGTGCGAGGCATTCATAAGTTTGCCGAGCGTGCCGAGGTCGCCACTTTTCATTGCTGTAACGGCATCAAGTACACGGCCGTTTTCGCTGATCACATGCCGGGCACGGCTGCGAACAGTTTTATCAGGTATCACCTGCTCATTTTCAAGAAATTCGCCGATACTCATATCACTCAGGTCAACCAGCGGACGCACCTTGCGAAGACTTTCCAAAGCCGATGCACACTCTTTTACACGCTCATTGTATTTTGAATCGGCAAGCTCGCGGCGTTTGTTGGTGTTCATAATAACTATACTGTATCCTTCCATTTCCACGGGCACAAGTTCGTAATCCAAAGTCCTGCAATTGAGGAAGATAGCCGAACTGGCTTTCCCCATACCCACAGCAAACTGATCCATAATGCCACAGTTCATCCCCACAAACTGGTTTTCGGCAGCACGCCCGATCTTAATCAGTTCTATACGGTTGATACTGGTTTTCAGCATCTCGTCAAGTGCCACGGCGGTAACAAGTTCGATAGAAGCAGATGATGAAAGTCCGGCTCCGTTGGGTATATCGCCCGAAAAAAACATGTCGAATCCCTGCAATGAAACGCCTCTTTTTACAAACTGATCAATCACGCCAAGCGGGTAATTCACCCACTCGCTGCCCTGCTTAATGCCAAGTTCAGCAAAAGGGACATCGGCCGTATATTTGAAATTGGAAGTGGCAAAGCGCATCCGGTTTTCAGCATTCGGGCGAATAACGAGGTAGGTGCCGAAACTTATTGCGCAAGGCAAAACAAATCCACCGTTATAATCGGTATGCTCGCCGATAATATTCACCCTGCCGGGTGCAAAATAAACTGCCGGTGATGCCCCGGCGCCGTACCGCGATTGAAATTCCTTCTTCAGTGATGCTGTTTCCATGAGGATGTGCGTTAATTATTGCAAGCAAAAGTAGAAATATTATTGTCCGAATTATCGACTTTTGCATCCGGATTACAGTCCTCAAAAGAAAAGCAATTATCAGAGTTACGAGTATAATGTCATGGAGATACGGGGCAAACATTTCATTGTAAATACACGGCGTGAAGACACAGCTGAGTTTATAAAGTATTGTAAATGCGATGGTTTAACACTATACGAAGTGTTCAGGATCATCGAAAAGAAACCGCTTTTTCTCGAAGACCACATAAGGCGATTTGCGCACAGCGCCAGCCTTGCAGGTGTTGAACTGCCTATAAACCAACACGAAATCAAAGCAACGGTGTTTGAATTGATTAGGACAAACCGTTTCAGGAATGCGAATATCAAACTCATTGCCTGTTATCCACGGGATGCCCAACCATATTTCTGTGCCTATTTTGTTGAACATCAATATCCTACACCGGCCATGTTTAAAAATGGCGTGGAAACAGTGACCCTGAGCGCCATCCGTGTCAATCCCAACGCAAAAATCTTCAACACCGCGCTGCGCAACGAAACTAATGAAATAAAGAGCCGGTTGAAGATTTATGAAGTGCTGCTTGTTGATGAAAAAGGGAACATTACCGAAGGCAGCCGATCCAATTTCTTTGCCATCCGCAATGGCGAAGTGATAACGCCTCCGCTGCAGGATGTGTTGCCGGGCGTTACTCGGATGCATGTGATCGAAGCCTGTATCAGGCTTGGCTACAGCATTAACGAAACAAATATTTCGCCGGGTGACGCTGCTATGTGCGACGCCGTTTTTATTACCGGAACATCGCGTAAAATACTGCCCATCAGGAAAATAGATGAACTAACATTCAGGGTTGATAACCCGGTGATGCGTGCCTTGATGGACGAGTTTGCCGTTATCGTTCGCCAATACCTTGCAACAATTAAATAATCGGGCAGAAGCCGGCTATTTTATGTTTTTTCTTAACCGGGAACAAACCAATCCGTATTTCAATCTTGCCGCCGAGGAGTATTTGCTGCGGCAGGGTCCGGGAGATATGTTCATGCTATGGCAAAACGAACCCTGCGTCGTAATTGGCAAGCACCAGAACGCTTTCGCTGAAATCAATTACAGGTATTGCCGTGATGAAAAAATACCGGTAATCAGGCGTATTTCGGGCGGCGGAGCTGTGTATCATGGTCCAGGAAATATCAATTTTTCGTTCATTAAAACTGTTGAAAAAGAAAATGCGGTTGATTTCTCAAGATTTTTGAAGCCTATGATGGAAACATTCGCGAGGCTTGGTCTTGCCGTAACGAGCGGCAAACGCAACGACCTGTATATCCACGGGCTGAAATTCTCAGGCAATGCCGAACATGTTTACCGCGATAAAGTGTTACATCACGGAACGATACTCTTTGACGCAAATCTGGATGTCCTGAACCTTGCGTTGACCCCTTCAGGCAAAATATTCACCGACAAAGCAGTAAAATCCGTACGGAGTAAAGTCACCAACCTGAAACCATATCTGCCTGACATTGAAACTATTGACGAATTCACAACGCTATTGATCCAATCAGCTGGGCAATCCATTCCGGAACTGCAGCCTTTCAGCCTGAGCGATAGCGACATACATAATATCAACAGCCTGGCCACAGAAAAATATTCAACATGGGATTGGAATTTCGGATACTCGCCTCAATACATTTTTACTGTATCGCTAAAGGTTTTGGGTGAAAACCGCGAATACAACTTTACTGTAAAGAATGGTTATATCATTGATATACAAGCTCATGAAGCCTTAAAATCACAAAAGGCGTTCAGGCTGTTACAATCCTGTTTTGCGGGCCGTCAGTTCAGGGAGGAAACTTTACTGAACATAATCAATGACCGTTATAACGAACTTGCCGACGCAGGTTTCGAACCGGAGTCGCTTTTAAGTTCACTTTTTTAAGCGCTGCATTCCCGATTTCTAATTATTTTAGTGAACAAATTCCTTTGAAATGCCTTTATTCATCACGAAAAAAATAATTTATGGAAGCATCATTCATTTTTGAGAAACTGTGGAACGATTACATTGTTCAGAACCCTGAAGCCAAACGCGTATTTGATTGTTTCGTTTCGGAAGGCGAAACCGTTGTAAATGACCATATTGCATTTCGCACATTCGACGATCCCCGCATAAGCATTGATGTGCTCACCCGTCCGTTCCTGCTTTCGGGATACGTACAGAGAGGCTATTACATTTTTGAAGATAAACATCTTACTGCCAAGCACTTTGAGCATCCAACCGATAATAAAGCACCCCGGGTATTTATCAGCCAGTTGATGTTGCAGCATTTCAGCCCTGAACTTCAGAAAATTGCCAGGCAATGTGTTGACAACATCGCTGATAGCCTGCTGTTCGGCAACGACCTAATTTATGCCGGCAATGTCTGGGGCACTCCTTCGTTCGGGGTTTATGAAAAACTTCGCAATGAATCGGAATATGCCGCCTGGCTTTATGTTTACGGATTCTGTGCCAACCATTTCACTGTGAGCATCAACCACCTGAAAAGTTTTAAAAGCATACAGCAGGTAAATCAATTCCTGAAAGACAAAGGATTCCTGCTGAATGATTCGGGCGGCGAAGTGAAGGGCACCCCTGCCGAACTGCTTGAACAATCGAGCACCCGCGCCGGAATACTTCCGGTTAAATTTTCCGAAGGAATATTTGAAATTCCCTCGTGTTACTACGAATTTGCACTTCGATGGCCTGATACAAACGGTGAACTCTATTCAGGATTCATTGCCAAATCGGCTGATAAGATATTTGAAAGCACCGATTTTTACAAGAAATAGGAACTCACTCTCAACAACAAAAACTGCCGGACTGGAGCCTCTCCTATCCGGCAGTTGTTTTTTACCAACGATGATTAATTGGCTTGCTTCACATAGTTAACAAGTCCTTTTGCATTGAATATTCCGACCAGTTTTTCAGGTAAGGGCGAGAACTCAAACACTTTTCCATCAATGGTTACCTTGCCTTTTTCGAAATCAATCTCAACTTTATCACCAGGCTTATAAGCATCCACAGCTGCAGGCAGCAGTATAATGGGCAATCCCTGGTTCACTGATGAGCGGTAAAAAATGCGGTTCACACTTTTGCAGATAACAGCCTTAACACCTGCAAAAGCAAGTCCTACGCTCGGGTGCTCGCGCGAGGAACCGCAACCGAAATTGGCGCCTGCTATTAAAATATCACCTTCTTTCACCCTGTCGGCAAAGCTGTCGTCGAACCCTTTGAAAAGGTTTGGAAGGATTTTATCGCCTTCCGAACTCTTAATTGCATAAGTGAGATTTCCTGCAAACATCTGGTCGGTATTCAGGTTATCAACATCGGTGTAATTCCAGACGCCATTTGCGTAGCGATCGTCACCTTGCTGAATATCAACTGTTTTGCTCTGCTCTATTTTATAGGGAAATACTTCAGACTTTGAGGATTCACGGGGATCGGCAATTTCGCCTTTAAGCGCCGAATAAGCCACAACAGCTGGCGATGCAAGATAGATGCTGCTGTTTTTGTTACCCATACGCCCTTTAAAATTGCGGTTAGCGGTTGAAATTATATTGTAACCGTCGGCGGGAATTCCCTGCCCTGTTCCAAGGCACGGCCCACAGGATGATGCCAGAACACTGGCGCCGGCATTCATAAAAATCTCGATGAGACCTTCTCTCATGGCCTCCAGGTATATTTCCTGCGAGGCGGGTATAACCAGCAATTGGAATCCTTCGGGCAGTTTTTTACCGTTAAGGATTGCTGCTGCCTCGCGCAGATCGTCAATCCTGCCATTGGTACAGGTGCCTATCATGGCTTGCTGAAGTGGCAGTCCTTTCACCTCTGCCAATGCTTTTACATTGT
>JAKLFM010000038.1 GCA_022711175.1 Bacteroidota bacterium
TTCAGGCACTCAGAAGAAAGCAGGTGTGTTTCGGCTGGTGCGCAGTGGCCGCGTTTCGGAGCAAACTTGCTTTTAACGGTTTGGGGCTAAGTGCAGGCGGGCACTTAAAAGAGATCAGTTTACCACCCACACAAGCGTTCCATAAAATTACAAAGTTTCAATTCAATACAAACTGCCCGCTTGCATTTAGCCTGTGTTAAAAGGCCGGTTTGCGTGAGTTTCTTCTGATGCCTGCCTTAGCTCTTGCGCAAGCTTAATACTCGTAAATTCTCAAAATTCTCAAACCACTTGTCAAATGTCTGTTTCTAAACCCTGGTCACTTTTCAGGCACTCAGAAGAAAGCAGGTGTGTTTCGGCTGGTGCGCAGTGGCCGCGTTTCGGAGCAAACTTGCTTTTAACTTGTTTATATGTATGATAAAATCATCGTTATACACCCCAAACTGAGTGGATAGGTCTGAAAAGTATTAGTTCTTATTTCTTTCAAAGTTATAGTAATGATGCTGTAAATTATCAAACAGACATTTGATATTTATCAGGTAAAGGTTTAAAATATAGGATTACATTTCTGCTTTTTGTTCGCTGCATGATAAATTTCATTGTAGAGTGTGGCATCTAAAATAATGGCTAACCACACATTTCATAATCTCCCCTCCCTCTCAAACCTCACCACTTTCACTTCCTCCACCGTATAAATCCCTTCCTTCATTATTTCATCAAGGTAGGGGAGAATCAAGCTGATTTTTTCGGGCAGGTCAATGATTTCGATCACCAGCGGCAGGTTGTTGTTGTGGTGCGGCACCAGTGAACTGTGCAGGCGGTTGTTGGTGCCATATCCCATGAAGCCATGTAATACAGTAGCCCCGGCAAGGTTCAGCTCACGGGCTTTCAGCACAATAGCCTCACACAAGGTGATTTCCTGGTGCATATCTTTTTCTCCGGTATAAATACTCAGCCGTTGCCCGTTTTCAATGGTTTTCATCGCTTATAAACTGATATCCCTGTTTTCATAACAAACTTACACAAATATTTCATTGCGAAGAGTTTCACAGCACGGGTTGCTGATGGAAAGATTCATAAAATTTAACAGAAAAACCAAGGCTTCGTCACCTGAATAATATGTACTTTTGACAATATGATCAGGCGATTTCAGCAGTTTATCAAATCAGAATCACTCTTCGGCCCCGGCGACCAAATACTGGTTGCTGTGAGCGGCGGAGTTGATTCGGTTGTGCTTTGCCGCCTCATGCATGATGCAGGCTATACTTTCGCAATAGCACATTGCAATTTCAGCCTTCGCAGCGCCGAGTCCGACGATGACGAAAAGTTCGTGGCCGGCCTTGCCGAAAAATATAAAGTTCCGTTCTTCGCTACCCGTTTCAATACCGGGGAAGCGGCCCGCAATCAAGGACTTTCGGTTCAAATGGCTGCGCGTAACCTCAGGTATGCATGGTTCGAAAAGGTTAGTTCCGAAAACGGTTACCGCTGTGTTGCCACTGCCCATCACCTGAACGACCAGGTGGAGACTTTCTTCATTAACCTGCTGCGGGGAACCGGCCTTGCCGGACTGCACGGCATTATACCCCTGCAGGGAAATGTGGTCCGTCCCATGCTTTTTGCCACACGCGACGAAATTCTCGATTATGCCAGGCATAAAAACCTCGAATGGCGCGAAGATTCGTCGAACCTGAGCACCAAATACCTGCGGAACCAGCTCAGGCATGAGGTTATTCCCTCGCTCGAAAGGATCGACAACAACTTTGCCCGCAATCTCGACAGCACCATACGCCGGCTGCGCGGAACCGAAACTGTTTATCGTCAGAAAATCGACGAAGGCCGCAGCGACCTGCTCGAACATTACAAGGAAGGCTACCGCATACTTATCAGCTACCTCCAGGAGTTTCTGCCAGTCGAAACATGGTTGTTCGAAATCCTTAGGCAATTTGATTTTACAGAAGCAGTGACGCGCGAAATTGCTGCATCGCTCGACGGAACCGAAACCAAAGTTTTCCTTTCAACAAGTCATCGCCTGCTGCGCGACCACGATTACCTTCTCATTCAGAAACTCGGGGAACCAGCCGGATCAGCTGATCCCGAATACATTGTGTATCAAACCGAACAGGGGATTGTATCACAGTTGCCGGCTCCAATTAATTTCAGGTGCCATGAGGCACAAGGCTTTCAATTACCTGATGATCAAAACCTGGCCTGTTTCGATTTTGACAAGCTGCAGTTTCCTCTCGTGCTCAGGCACTGGCGCAAAGGCGACCGCATGAAGCCGCTCGGCATGAAAGGCAGCAAAAAGCTAAGCGATCTTTTTACCGATTTAAAACTTTCGCAATCGGAAAAGAAAAATGTTTGGCTGCTATGCTCGGGAAAAGACATAGTTTGGGTGGCAGGATTGAGGATAGACGAGCATTACAGGATAACCGCAGCTACACAAAAAATCCTGGTAGCCGAATTCACCGGAAGTGACACTGCTTCAGGCAATTCCAATTGTTTTTTGTTTAGCTGATGACAGAATTTTATAGCCGAAGTTCTTCGGTTTATCGCAATCAATGCAGTAGTGCAGTATTCAGCTGTCACATGGCTGAAATGCAATATTTTCTAACTTTGCAGGCTCAAACACTCCCAATCATACTAAAATAGGTTTTATGTCGCGTTCACCCAAAATGTTGTCAAAGGCGGGAGCCGTCATTTTATTCCTGGCCTTTCTGGCAGTAATAAAGCCCCTTACAGCACAAATTCTCGAGCCCGCCAAATGGAGCTTTAAAACAAACAGAATCAACGATTCCATTGCCGAACTGCATATCACAGCGACGATGGAACCCGCATGGCACCTCTATTCGCAGTTCACCCCCGAAGGCGGCCCACTTTCGACGGTTATCACTTTCGAACCCTCAAAAAATTATAAGCTTATCGGCAAAGCAGTTGAACCTAAGCCTGTTACCGAGAGAGACGAATACTTCAACGTGGATGTAAAGTATTTCAAGGAAAAGGTCGTTACGTTCAAACAAAAGGTTTTAATCCGGTCGCAAAAACCTTTTGAAGTAAAAGGAAATATTGATGGCCAGGCTTGTAACGAAGGTACCTGCGTCCAGGTAGGAACTGATTTTTCTTTCAGCCTTGACGGCGCAAAAACAGTTAAAGCAGGTTTGGAAACAACAAACGATACAGCATCTGCAAACGTTGCTGATACGGTAGCAAAAACCTCGCTTACAGCCGTTTCCGATACAGCGGGCTCAGCTGCCACTGTTGAACCCAACAGCGACGAATTCACAGGCAAGAACAAATCGTTGTGGTGGTTCTTCCTGCAGGCTTTTGTGTGGGGACTGCTGGCAATTCTTACTCCCTGCGTGTTCCCCATGATCCCGATGACCGTATCCTATTTCATGAAAAGCGGTTCAAAAGGGAAAGTGCAGGCCATTATTTACGGGCTATCAATCATCGCCATCTATGTGATTTTCGGTGTGCTCATTTCGGTGCTTTTTGGCGCTGATTTCGGCAACTGGCTGAGTACGCACTGGATTCCAAATGTGTTGTTCTTCCTCATTTTCGTCATCTTCGCCGCTTCGTTTTTCGGCTATTTCGAAATCACCATGCCAAACTGGCTGGTGAACAAAAGTGTGCAAAGCGAAGAAAAAGGCGGTGTGATGGGAACCATTTTTATGGCGCTCACCCTGGTACTGGTTTCATTTTCGTGTACCGGCCCGATCGTAGGAACTGTTGTGGTGCAGGCCGTTGGTGGCCAGGTGATCAAACCGGTCATCGGGATGCTTGGTTTTTCGCTCGCTTTTGCCATACCTTTCACGCTCTTCGCTTTTTTTCCCCAGTGGCTCAACAAAATGCCCAAATCGGGCGGCTGGCTCAACTCGGTAAAAGTGGTGCTGGGATTTGTTGAACTTGCATTTGCACTCAAATTTCTTAACGTTCCCGATCAAACCTACCATTGGGGCATCCTCGACCGTGAAGTGTACCTTGGTTTCTGGATCGTGATTTTTACCATGATGGGCTTCTACCTGCTCGGTAAAATCAAATTTCCGCACGACAGCGAGTATCCTGTGGTGAAGTCGTTCCCGCGCCTTATGCTCATCATTGTTACATTTACTTTCGTCATTTACCTGATCCCCGGTTTATGGGGCGCACCGCTCAAGGGCATCTCGGGATGGCTGCCGCCGATGGAAACACAGGATTTCGACGTTACCCGCATTGTAAGAGAGAACAAAGGTGGCGGAACAGCCGAATACAAAGGCAACATTGCCGAAACGCCGAAATACCTGAATACCAACCTTAAGTTTGAACACGGTTTAAAAGGGTACTTCGACTATGACCAGGCGCTAAAAGCATCGGCTGCATTGAAGAAGCCTGTTTTTGTTGATTTTACGGGCCATGGCTGTACCAACTGCCGTGAAATGGAAGCCCGCGTATGGAGCGATGCGGGAGTGCTTCAGCGATTGCGCGAAAATTTTGTTCTTGTGGCGTTGTATGTCGATGATAAAGTGATCGAAATGCCAAAAGAAGATTGGTACACCAACAAGCAGGGAAAAGAGGTGAAACTGCTGGGCAAAAAGAATACCGAAATACAGCGCGAGAAATTTGGTACCAACTCGCAGCCTTACTATGTAATTCTCGATGAAAAAGGCAACATGCTTGTGTCACCCAGGGCTTATAACCTTGATATCGAAGAGTTTAAAAAGTTCCTCGACTCGGGGGTTGAAGCCTATCAAAAGAAAGCTGTACAGCAATAAGCGAGTAAAAATATTACTCAAAATACAAATCCCGGTAAGACGCCATTGTTTTACCGGGATTTTTATTTCTCAGAATAACAGGAAGTTATATCAATTTGTCTTGTTGTGGAAAGTGTATCAGAAAATAATTTTGGGAAAAATGCACTTTGTGGCACGCGGGTTGTAACATACTTTATAACAGTACGTCTTAAAGACGCTGAAAACAAAGAAAAACAAAATAACACCTTAAAACCTGAAGCCATGAAAAAGATGATGTTTATTCTGATGTTGATGATGGCTACAACGCTGAGCACCGAAGCTCACAGATATTACCGCCCGCATGTTTCCATCAGCATGCAAAGTTTCTACGATGAACTTTCGCCTTACGGTGACTGGATCTACACATACGATTACGGTTATGTGTGGCGTCCTTACTTCGACAATCCTTACGCTTTCCGTCCCTACTCATCTGGTGGAAACTGGGCCTATACCGAATACGGCTGGACCTGGGTTTCTGATTACCGCTGGGGCTGGGCTCCCTTCCACTATGGCCGCTGGTACTTCGACGATTACATGGGATGGATGTGGATACCCGGTTACGAATGGGCTCCTGCCTGGGTAAGCTGGGGAAGCTACAACGACTACTACGGATGGGCACCTATGGGACCGAACATCTATGTAAGTGTAAACTTCAACTGGTTTGCCCCCGATCCCTGGTGGACATTCGTACCCCGCCGTCACTTCTGCTCGCCTCACTGGCACTCATACATCTACGATCGCCCGGTACATGTTACTAACATTACTCAGATCAACAACATATACTACAACGACAACCGCAGCTACCGCAACGAGAACAACTGGTTCAACGGCCCAAGGGTGAGCGATGTTGAAAGATATGGTAACACCCGGGTACGCCAGATGAAAGTAGTTGACACCGAAAGGCCCGACAGGACGCTGGCCCGCAACGGACAGGTATCAGTGTACCGCCCCACCGTTGACCGCAACCGCAACGAAAGTCGCCCTGCTGAATATCGCAATGCCGAAAATGCCCGCTCCTCCTCACGCATAAGCCAGCAAAACCCGCGCAGCAACGACCCCGGCAATATCCGCACCCGCGACGAAATGAAGTCAGCAGATCGTACCGGCCACGGCAGCACCCGAGATTACAACAGCATCCAAACCCGCACCAACCGTGTGGAACCCGGGAACCCCGGCGACAATACCCGCCAGAGAACATCCACCGAAGTGAAAACCACCAGGATGGAAACACCTGCCGGACAGCGGAATGAGAAGACCTACGACAACAACCGCACAAACGGGAACAGCAGGCCATCGGTCGAAACAAAACCGGTACAGCGCACCGAAACCGAAAGGGAAGCCGTAAACCGCAGCAGCAGGAATGAAAGCCCTGCCCGCCAGTCGACCGAAATTAAACGCAACCAGGAAAATCGCAACTCTGCTCCCCGCCAAAGTTCACAGCCCACTGTTGAACGCAAGCAGGAAAAAAGCCAGGGAAGCGATAGCGGTAAAAGCCGCAACTCCGATCGCAGTTCCGAACGCTCAAGCCACGGAAACCGTAATAGGTAAGCATTTTTCAACATAACTCTTCGGGTGCAGGCATTAAACCTGCACCCGTTTTTATTTCAACTCCATACGAGTCATCATTTTCATATGCAGTTTACTTCATGCAATTGATTACTTTTGGGGACTGTCGATCATTAACCCGATACTTCATGATAAAGAAGATTTACCTGCTTGCATTTTTTACACTCATCGTTCACCAGTTTGCTTTCAGTCAGGAATTTACGCTGCAATCTGCAGGTTTGCTTAATGTGGGTCGAAGTTCGCAGGCCTGGGGTGATTACGATACCGACGGCGACCTCGACCTGCTGCTGTCAGGCGACCCTGTAAGTGCTCCCTATGTCCTGAAAATTTATCATAACGATGCCGGAACGTTTACCGATATAGATGCCAATCTAACGGGTATTTACAATAGTGCCGTTACCTGGGGCGATTTTGACAATGATGGCGATCTCGATATTCTGGCTACCGGCAGGAGTGCATCAAACTCTAAAACCTGGCTGTACCGAAACAAAAATGGTGAATTTGTCGCTGTGAATGCCGGCCTTCCGGATATTGGCAGCGACGGGGCTGTTGCCTGGGGCGATTATGACGGCGATGGCGACCTCGACGCCCTGATCGCCGGAAATTATAGCTGCAGGATTTTCAACAACGACGCCGGAACCTTCACTGATATAAATGCCGGATTACCGCCGGTGTCGAACTGCTGGGTTGACTGGGGCGATTACGATAATGACGGCGATCAGGATGTCTTCGTGATGGGCGATATGGGTGGAATTTTAACTTCTTCCATATTTCGAAATGATAAAAGTACATTTACCGAAGTGCCGGCAGATATCCTGCCAATGTGTGCTGGAAGTGCATCATGGTGCGATGCCGACAATGACCTTGACCTCGATCTCATTGTTTGCGGTTTCGACGAATACCTCGAACCGAATACGCTTATTTATCAAAATCTTGGCGAAATGCAATTTCTTTGCATGATTCCAGATATGGTGAAAACTGCATTGGGAACGGCATGCTGGGGCGATTACGACAACGATGGCGATGCCGATGTGCTGCTCACCGGCCAGAACCCGGCTTGTGGCAGCCTTTCATCGCATGTGTACCGCAACGACGGAGGTTTTTTTTTCACAGATATCAATGCCAACCTTGCAGGTGCCGAGCGTGGCGCGGCAGCCTGGGGCGATTACGACAATGACGGTGATCTGGATATTGTCATTTCAGGGATTTCCGGTTCAGGGTCACCTGTTACGGCTCTGTACAGGAATAACATGGGTTCCAACACTTTTCAGCCAAATTTGCCTCCCGAAATACCTGCCGGACTTGTCTCTACCGTAAGTGCTCATCATGTATCACTGAACTGGAATCATGTAACCGATAATAACACCCCCGCTTCTGCCGTGAATTATAACCTGAGAATTGGCAAAGTACCCGGCGGCAACGATGTGATGCCTGCCATGTCCAGCGCTGACGGAACCCGTTTGGTAACGATGCCCGGCAATATGACCAACGACACAGCCTGGTCGCTTTCACTGCCCGACGGCACGTATTACTGGAGTGTTCAGGCGCTTGATCATTCGTTCGCGGGATCGCAATTTGCCGGAGAACAGCAGTTTACAGTACTCAATGTTTCAACCGGGAAACCACAATCAACGGTTTGTTTAACAGCAAACAACCCGTTTAAAGATCAGTTGATCGTGCAAAGCCAAAAGAATTGCAGTGTCGAAGTCCGCGATAGTAATGGCAGGTTAACCGGAAGGTCGGTTAACCATTCAAAATTTCATCAGTTCGATACAAGCTGCTGGCAAACAGGTGTTTACTTTATTAAAAGTTCGGCCGGCAACGAAGAATTTGTACTAAAAGTTGTAAAGAGCCACTAATCGGCTAACCCGGTACAGGTTCTATGTTTATCTGAATTCTCTCAGGGACTCGTGCACGCCTTTGTGAATTTCGTACCAGAAGTCAAGTGCGGCCGATTTAATATCATCTTCAAAACGCTTAATCCAGTTAATCAATTCTGGATTTTGGTCGCCTTCAACTTCTTTTTTTCGTTTCAGGAAAGTAAAGACATAATCAATGCTGCGGCGGCTCTCCCAGAACACTGATGAATTGCGGGCGTTGATACGGGCTGCTGTTGCACGCACATTATCAAGGTATTCGTCCTTCTGGCCGATAAGCGATTCGATAATTTCAGGAATCATTTCTTCAGCCCAGCCACGGTGAAACCGGCAAATGCCCAGGTTGTCAATCACCAGTTCTTTGATCATGCGGTCGGCATTTTTGCGCCCCAGATCGCGTGGTGGTATGAAATCGTTGCTGTAATTCATGTAGTATTTGCCCATGATAGCCATTGGCGACAGTGCGCCGGGTGTCCAGTATTGATTCGGAACCATCCATCCGTTACGTGCATAGGCATTGTAAACAAACCCGTCGAGCACCTGCATGCCATGTGTGCGGGCGAGCCTGCGTGCAAACTTGCGGGCGCCTTCGGTAAGGTTGACCAATCCGCGCTTTCCGATGATACTGTCGAGCAATTCAGTGCCGATTTTTGCATTATGCATGGAATCATCAACCACCCTGAACTGGTCAGGGTTAAACACAGGAAGTTCACTCACACCAAAATCTTCCTTGTTCACCAACTTTTCGGAGAGGCATTCCATCATCCATGAGAGCACTCCACCTACCGAAATGGCATCAAAGCCCAGCATATCAGCATGATGGTTCAGCATTTCGGCAGCACGCTGGTCAAATATTCCGCATAAAGGGCCCATGGTTTGATATGGCTCATAGTCCTTTTTAAACTCGTTGTTCATCTTTTTGCAGACGGCAGCACAAGGTTCTCCGCAATTTTTCTGTTGTTTAGCCTGGATGGTTTCCTCGTTGAACTGTTTCAGGTAATGATTTAGAATGAATTCTTCATGAAGTTTTACCCGTTTGGCTTCATCCCAATAGATGCTTTTATAGTTAAACGACATCATGCGACCTGACAGCTGGGCAAAATTCACCCCGAAAGTTCCACCCGTGTTAAACTGCGGGTCATAACGGTACTTGGTGGTAGCATCAATGTCTTTAGCAGCCAGTTTTTGCTGGTATTTTTGCTGAAACCAAGAATCGGCAACCGTGCGATCGCGAAAATCGTCAGTCACCACTGTACCGCCATAAATAATGGCAGCAATGCCATGGTCGCGGAGCATTTTGGTACCAAAACCACCCCTTCCGGCCCAGGTATCAACGAACGTTAACTGACCGTTTCGGATGGGAACCGAACAAATTCCACCGAAATCGCTGGCCAGTGCTGCCGGGCCGGTCACAAGTATGCGTGGCTCGGTGGAATAACGGCTTCCATATCTTTCATATACATGGTCCATGAGACTGTATATGCCTTTCCGGCCGGAGGACCAAATGGCTTGAACATCAACCGGTATGATTTCAACTTCTACCTCCTCACCGTGAACGCGGTTAAGGTACAACACTGAAGGCATGTGTGCTTTGCCGATAATGGAGAGCATATTGATACCCAGGTTCTCAAAAATAAGGGCGGCGCCGCCCATGCTTGAAATATAAAAGCCTCCCCAGCAGGGTGAAAATCCACTGAAAACCAATCGGTTGGAACCGGGGAAAATAGAACCTGCCAATAATCCCGATCCTATGTTCAGGCTGTTGAGCCTGCCTGAAAGGTGTAAACCGAGATCAACCGGGCCGAAGAAATCGCCAACCTTGTATTTCTTCATCCTGTAGAATGATGAAGAGGCATCAACTAGCAATACTTTCTGGGTTTGATCCATGATGCAATGATTTTAAAACCAGGCGACTATATCAGAGGCTATTTATCCTTTCAGCCGCAAGAACATGTTCTAAATAATCTTTTCCTTCAGATCGCCTTCGAAATAACGATAAAAGTAGACGATCGTTTCTATGCCTTTGTAGAAGCACTCAAGGTGATAGTTTTCGTTTGGCGAATGGGCGGCATCGGTATCGAGTCCGAAACCCATCAGTATGCTCTTGATTCCCAGTACTTTCTCGAAAGTTGTGATTATGGGGATACTTCCGCCACTGCGAACCGGAACCGGTTTTATTCCGAAAGTGGTTTCGTAAGCCCTGCTTGCAGCCTGGTAAGCTGTTGTAGATGTTGGTGATACGTATGGGAAACCGCCGTGATGCTCGGTAACCTTGACTTTTACACAGGCCGGGGCAATTGATTCGAAATGGCGGGTAAAAAGTTCAGCAATTTTGTGCGGGTCCTGGTTGGGAACAAGCCTCATACTGATTTTGGCAAATGCTTTTGCAGGAAGCACGGTTTTTGACCCTTCGCCGGTATATCCGCCCCAAATGCCGTTAACATCGAGTGTTGGCCTGATACCTGTGCATTCGTTTACTGTGTAACCTTTCTCGCAAAGTACCTCGTCGATCTCGATTTTTTTCCTGAATGCTTCTAAGTTAAAAGGCGCCCTGGCAAGGTCATTGCGCTCATCGATGGTGAGTTCCGCCACATCGTCATAAAATCCGGGAATGGCGATGCGGTTGTTTTCGTCGTGAAGCGAAGCAATAAGTTTAGCAAGAATATTGGCGGGATTGGCAACTGCTCCCCCGTAAAGCCCCGAATGCAGGTCTTTGTTTGGTCCGGTCACTTCCACTTCCATGTAAGCAAGCCCGCGCAAACCAACGGTAACGCTCGGAATATCAATAGCAATCATGCTGGTGTCGCTCACGAGGATGAGATCGGCTTTGAGCATGTCGGTATGATCAGGAAGCCATTTTGCCAATGCCGGCGAACCTATTTCTTCCTCGCCTTCGAGCATAAATTTTACATTACACGGGAGCTGGCCGGTTGCAACCAAATACTCAAATGCCTTTAATTGCATGAACATCTGGCCTTTATCATCAACAGCGCCACGGGCAAAAATTTTTCCGTCCCTGATTTCAGGCTCAAACGGTGGCGAATCCCAGAAGTTGAGCGGGTCAACCGGCATCACATCGTAATGGCCGTAAACGAGGATTGTCGGTTTGGCGGGATCAATGATTTTTTCACCATAAACAACAGGATGGCCGGTAGTAGGAAACACTTCAGCTTTATCGGCGCCGGCTTTCAGCAGCGATTCCACAAGATATGCTGCAGCAGCAAACATATCGGGTTTGTGTTCACTTTCGGAACTGATGGAAGGAATACGGATCAATCCGAAAAGTTCCTCTAAAAATCGCTCCTTGTTTTCTTCGATATAGGTTTTAATAGTATCCATGCGTTTGAATATTTGTTTTTCAAAGATACGTATCTTATTCTGGCCGGCAACAGTCCCCCGGAGCACTTGAAAAATAAAAAGCTCCCGTAAGATGCGGGAGCCTGTTCAATTATCTGGTTCTTAAAGAGGTTATTCCTCGATGCCGTAAAGCGTACAAACTTCGTGGTACGACATTTTGCGCAGTTCGTCGGCAGTAACAGCGTTGCCCGCAGATGACTTCAGGAAGTTGCTGGCCGGGATGAGAATAAACCGGAAATAGTAACCCTGGGTGCCGGGCATGTTGATGGCATCGGACATGAATTCGATCTGTCCGTAATCGGGGATGAGGAAATCCCAGTTGGCGCCTATTGCCCAGCAGGGCATCTGGCGGACGGCAGCATCATATATATCGCCCGGAAGGCTGCAATAGGCGAGTATAACCCCGCTTTCAACAATATCTTCGCTAATTGCGTTACTCGAAATATCGAAGTACCAGTCGCCGGTTTGGCCGGCCCAAACTGATGGAGTGTACCATTGCGAAGCAATAACATTGGCGTTGCCGTCGAGGCCATCAAGGCCGTCTTTGCCGGGAGGGCCTTCTTTTCCGCATCCCGAAAGAAAAATGGAAGCCACAAAGGCAAAAATGACCGGAAACAGAAATTTCGTTTTCATATCGTGTGAGATTTAAGGATTAAAAGGGTTATTCAAGTCTTTACTTTCAGGTATAAATTTCCAATTATTATGCCAATTTGCGCTTTCTCCGGAAATAAGTTTTCCAACTCAGTCTTCGAGATACCCGAACAGTCCATTGTTGTAATCTTCGTATGCCTTGATGATCTCCTCGCGGGTATTCATCACAAAAGGCCCGTACGAAAATATGGGATCCTGAATTGGCTCGCCGCTGAGAATCAAAGCAATAGCATCATCATCTGACTCAAGCATAATGATTTCTCCATCGTTGCTGAATACCACAAAATGATCAGTAGGCACCTGTGCTCCGTTAGCTTTCAGGGTGCCTTTGATAACGAGCATTCCTGTATTGGAATTCCCTGGTAATTGGAGGCTTAGTGATCTGTTTTTGCTGAGTTCGGCCTGGTATATTTGAATAGGTGTGAAAGTAGATGCCGGACCTTTTACACCCTTGAAATCACCTGCAAGCACCCTTACAGTCACACCTTCATCCGAATAGATGCCCCAATCTTTAGCTGTAATGGCCTGGTATTTGGGTGGTGTCATTTTGAATTTTGCAGGCAGGTTTACCCAAAGCTGTACCATCTGGAACAGCCCGCCTTTGCGGCTGTATTCCTGCTCGTGGTATTCCTTGTGCAGCACCCCCGAACCGGCCGTCATCCACTGTACATCACCTTCATCAATCACACCGCTGTTTCCGGCACTGTCGTGATGGGCAATCCTGCCTTTATAGGCAAACGACACCGTTTCGAAGCCGCGGTGAGGGTGCACGCCGACACCCCGGGGATGTTCGCGCGGGGGCCACTCCATGAGTGCGTTGTAATCGAGAAGGAAAAACGGGCTCATCCTGGCAAGGTTTTCACCCAGTCCGTGCGGAAAAATATTATGTACCCTGAAACCATCGCCTACCATATGAGGCGCCGGTGGTGAAATGATCTGCTCAATGCTCCTGAGTGTATCCATTATTGAATTTTTAAACATCAAACCGCCTGCTGAGGCAAATGTTCAGTAATACTGTTATTGCAACGGAGGGTTGTAATGCAGCAATTCCAATCCATTGCCATCGAAGCGTGCATAGGTGAATTTTGAAACCCAGTCGCCGAGAATGACAATTTTTGCTGTTGCCGAGGCTTCAATCACATCAGGGAAATGCACATGCCCGAATACGAAATAGTCGATTGACGGGTCGTTGAGCGCCAATTCGCGGCTAAAGATAACCATGGGTTCCTCATCAACCGGTACGCGTCGTTTAATATCACCTTCGCCCCTGAGCATTTTTGTAAGGCGGCTGCGGCGCGAAAAATACGATCCCAGCCTCGTGCCAAGGTCAGGGTGAATCCAACGGTACAACCACTGATTTAATCTGCTTTCGAATGTCTTTTTCAGGAATTTGTAACCTTTATCCCCGGGGCCTAAGCCATCGCCATGGGCGAGATAGAACTTCTTGTCGCCAAGCATTGTGATCTGTGGGTCGCGATGAAGAATAACGCCAATTTCTTCGTGCAGATAGTCGAAAGCCCAGAGGTCGTGATTGCCGCGAAACAGGTGAACTTCGATGCCTGAATCAACAATTTCGGCAAGTTTTCCAAGCAGCCGTGTGTATCCTTTCGGGATTACAGTTTTGTATTCGAACCAGAAATCAAAAAGATCGCCCATGAGATAAATGGCTGATGCATCGTTCTTTACTTCATCAAGCCATCGTGCAAAAATCCTTTCCCGTTCAAGGCTGCCTTTGCGGTTGGGTATGCCGAAGTGGAAGTCGCTGGCAAAGTATATTGCGTTCTTGTTTTTGTTCATCGATTTTATTGGTAATGGGTCATCAGCCAGGTTTTTAGCTCTTGTGGTTGTATGTTGCGGACTTTTACCAGTCCATCGGCACCAACCAGAATGGCGGTGGGTATGCTGCCTACACCGCAGGCTTTGGCAGCCGGCGATTCAAGTCCTTTTAAGTCGGTTACATTAATCCACATTGCTTTATCGAGGCGGTAAGCATTTGCCCAGCTTTCCTTTTGCTGATCGAGGGCTATGGCATATATTTCGAATCCCTTTTCGTGAAATTCGTTGTAAACGGGCACAAGTTCGAGGTTCATCTTACGGCTCGGCGCATTCCACGATCCCCAGAAATAGATGAGATGCGGTTTTCCTGAAAGGGACGAAAGCCTTATGGTATTTCCGGAAATATCGGGCAGGCGCAGGTCGGGTTCATGGCTGCCGGGCTGCATCAGCGTGTTCAGCTTCTTCTCTTCGGCAAGCTTATGCCTGAATTCAGTCATAGTTTTGTGGAACTCCGCTACACGCGAATTTGCGGGATATTTTATTGACAGAGAGCTGTCGATCAAATTAAATAAAGCAGGATCGCTGCCCGGCGAAACCACTTCGTTTGGGCCAAACCTGCGATTAATCACAAGCAGCGATACAAGATTTCCGGCATTAACGGAAAGGAATTGCCTGACTTGCTGTTGCTGTGCGTTGAAGATGGTATAATACACTGAATCAAGCTGTTTCTTAATTTCTTTGAAACGCGGACTTGACTTGCTTTGTGTATAAACGGCTGATAGTGAATCAACCTTTGCCTGATTCCTGTTTGTAAATGCCAGGAATTCACGATAAATACTGCTGCCTGAGGAACCTTCGACAGTGTAATTTTGTGCAAGATTGAGGGCGTCGCCCGATATTTTAATGTGCTCACCGGGTTCGGCTGAAAGGGTGATAAAATTTTTTCCGTCGAGCCGCAGCATAAAAAAGCCGGCTTCTTTGGCTTTAATCCTGAAGCTGAATTCTCCGTTTTTATCTGCAAAGGCCGAATCTGCGATGTTAGCGCTGTCGGCAAACAACTCAAATAAAACGATTGGTTTTTCGGTTGCACCGTTGATGTGTCCTTTTATCTCAATGGATTGTTTATTGCCTTCACCGCAGGAAATGGTGAGCAAACTTGCTGCCAGCAAAAGGATGGAAATGTGTTTGATGAAGTTCATAAATTACGTTTCGCAGGCCAAAGGTCGCAAATTATTGAAATCGTTGTAACTAACCGAAATATTAACGGGTACACGGTGATTTCAGTACAATCTTGAGATATTTGTCAGCAGTATTCTCAGTATCTTTGTTTGTATTCAAATGATTTGAAACGTGAAAAGACTGTTTATCAGTTTATTGCTATTGATTGCTATCCATTTGTGCTCAAATGCGCAGGTTACGTTGCTTCTCGAACAGCCGGGAACCATCAATTATTACATGTACCAGTCAGGCGATATTATATCGATTAAGTATAAAACCGGGGAGCAGGGTTTTTTTGATGCGGGCGAAATCACGGCTATTAACGATTCGACCGTTCAAATTGGCGGCATCAACCGTTATAACTTTAAGGATATAACAGCCGTTTACCGCGACCGCACACTGGTGCGCATATTTTCAGGTACCGCCATCATATTTGGTGCGGGTTTTCTTGGCCTTACTGTGGTAAACAGGGCTTTAAATTCGGAAAATCCGGTGCTGGTACCGGGGGCTGTGTTTATCGGAGGTTCTTCAATGGTTGCCGGCGGATTGTTATCAGTGTTTAAACATCGAAAGTTTGTGATGGGCGAACACTGGCGCCTGCGAACCATTGACCTGAGCATTATCAGGCCAAGCATGCAGAAGTAAACTACAATGCAGGAATTTTAAGAATAGAAGTTATCAAAAGAGCGTTCTGCCGTCAATACACTTCATCATTCGGTTTTCATTAATTCCTCATCCGCCCCACGTCTCCCTGTCGAGACTGCGGTAATGGATGGCTTCGGCCAGGTGTTCGGTTTTAATATCCGGGCTTTCGGCAAGGTCGGCAATGGTGCGGGCAACCTTCAGAATGCGGTCGTAAGCCCTGGCAGAAAGGCTCAACTTGTCCATTGCATTTTTCAGCAAGGCCTGTCCTTCCTCGGTGATGTGGCAAATCTGCCTGAGCTGCTTACTCGACATCTGCGCATTACAATAAACACCTTTTGATTCTTTAAACCGCTCTTCCTGTATCTGCCTGGCATTTACAACCCGCTCGCGCACAGCCTCGCTCTTCTCCGATGTACGGTGGCTGCTCAGTTCCCTGAAAGGCACCGGAACCACTTCAACGTGTATGTCGATGCGGTCGAGCAACGGACCCGAAATCTTATTCAGGTATTTCTGCACCACTCCCGGGCCGCATACGCAGTCCTTTTCGGGATGGTTGTAATAGCCGCAGGGGCAGGGATTCATACTGGCTACAAGCATAAAGCTTGCCGGGTAGGTGACCGATGTTTTGGCGCGCGAAATGGTAACAATCCTGTCTTCGAGCGGTTGACGGAGCACTTCGAGAACGGTGCGCTTAAATTCGGGCAACTCGTCGAGGAAAAGCACGCCGTTGTGTGCCAGCGATATTTCACCAGGCTGAGGGTTGCCACCGCCACCAACCAGCGCCACATCCGAAATCGTATGATGAGGACTGCGAAACGGCCTCACCGATATCAGAGAAGCATTTCGTCCCATTTTCCCGGCCACGGAATGTATCTTGGTGGTTTCCAGTGCCTCGTGAAGGTTTAACGGCGGCAGAATGGAAGGAATACGTTTGGCTAACATGGTTTTACCTGCGCCTGGCGGGCCGATGAGGATAACATTATGTCCGCCTGCAGCGGCAATTTCGAGCGACCGTTTGATATTTTCCTGACCCTTAACGTCGGCAAAGTCGAATTCATACTCGTTAAGGTGGGTATAAAATTCCTCACGGGTATCAATAATCACCGGTTCGAGTTTGAGGCTTCCTTCAAGAAAATTGATCACATCGCTCAGGTTTTCAACGCCGTACACTTCGAGGTCGTTGACGATAGCAGCTTCGCGGGCATTTTCCTTAGGCAGGATAAAACCTTTAAAACCCTTGCCGCGGGCTTCAATGGCAATGGGCAAAGCACCGGTAATAGGCTGCAGGCCGCCGTCGAGCGACAGTTCGCCCATGATCATGTACCTGTCGAGATCTTCCACCAGCAACTGTTCGCTGGCAGCCAGTATGCCAATGGCGATGGTAAGGTCGTATGACGAACCTTCCTTGCGGATATCGGCCGGCGCCATGTTGATGGTAATTTTTTTGCGCGGGAATTTATAGCCGATGTTTACCAGTGCCGCTTCGATGCGCTGGTGGCTCTCCTTCACTGCATTATCGGGCAACCCGACCATGGCAAACTGTATGCCCTGGTCAACATTCACTTCAACCGTAATGGTGGTGGCGTTGATGCCGTGGGTGGCACATCCGAAAGTCTTGACAAGCATAAAAAACGATAAATGGATGATTAGGATAAAATGATGCGAATTGACTTTCAATCCGAACAAAAATAAAGGATTATGGTTTTATCTTTGCAAAAAATGATTGGAAATGCTCCAGAGCCTGCCAAAGAAGGATAAAGAAATCAAATCGCCGTGCAAAAATGTATGTACGCTCGATCAAAACGGACGTTGTATCGGCTGTTACCGCAATATTGAAGAAATTGCCAACTGGAGCGTTTATTCCGAGGAGCACAAGCGTAACATCATCGCTCTGCTGCCTTTGCGTATGCAATTGCCCGAATATTTCGACTGAGATTTTCTTTCCGTTGCTTTGCCGGTTATCTTCCCGGTTTATATTTTGATTCCTCCAAAATTTCCTGTGCCCTGGTAGCCTGCATGATTTGCCTGAGGCTGAGGTCTTGATTGTGTGAAGCATAGGCCCTCACAATCTGCCATCCAACCCATGCGCCCAACCGGCCCGGCGATTGCTCATCGAAGCCTGAAGTAAAAGGGCCGTCGGCCATCAACTTGGATGCCGCTGCAGGTTCGGAATTGTATAAAAGCTGGTTACCTATCAGAAACTTCCAAATGTTTTCCTCGTTTACGCGGCACCATTCAAGTTGTTCAGTTGTGTAACCGATCTTCATGTTATCTGCCAGATCAGGGAATATGGCATCCAGAAAATAAAGGACCTTGCCTGTGGTGATCATCTTGTTGAGCAATGTCTGATCGTCAGCATCAGCAACAATCACGTTACCGGCAACTGCTTTCATGCATTCGGGAACGATGTATGCCTGCGTCATACGGGCAATTTTATATTCGGGTATGCTTCCTTCACGATAAATCACCTGGTCGTTTCCAAGGAACATATCGATCCCGATGGCCATGGCAGAATCAGTAAAAAGCACCGGCATCTCAACGTTAAGTCCTGAAATATAGGTATATACAATTGGTGAAGGCTTTTCGGGGAAGTAGGAGCGATAACGTGAAAGTTTATTCTCAAGGTCACTTTTCAATGGCTTAAGGTCAGCGTACCTTTTTTGCACAAGCGATGATAACCGCCTAATATTAGGATCGTTAATGAACAAAGAGAGATTTATCAGGTTGATGGTGTCGCTCCAGTCGGGGCCAAGGAAAAAATAGTATTGTTCGGCCAACGGAGCAAGTTCCTGCTTCAGGTAATCCGGTCTGATTGAGAACAAGGCACTGTCGTACCTGTGAATAGTAAGCGGTTGGGGCGGTACTGATTTCTCAGGATCAGGGATATACAGTGATTTATCGGAATGACATGCGCTGAAAAGCAGTATCATTGAGATGATGAATGCTCGTATTTGCTTCATAGGGAGGAATCGGGTAACAGGTAATATTGTCTGCACAAAATTGCAGATTTTCATAATACCGGGGCTGAACTGCTCGGATGAATTAAAGGAATTTGATGCCGAGGCCGAAATTTATCAGGTTGTTGCGCACATTGAGACTTTCGTTGCCCGAGTATATGTTGCTGAAGCCCATCTCATAGCGAACATCAAAGGTAAGAAACCATAGGTCAATGCCGGCGCCAACCTGCAGCGACAGCAACATCTGCCTGATATCTTCGGTTGAGCGGATAGGCCATGAACTCAGCAAATCGAGCGGCTTAACATACTTCTGCGACACATAGGAAAATGCCGGACCGGCCATCAACCTGAAGTTGAACGACTTTTCGGCCATGGGTGTTACGCCAACCAGTACAGGAATGGTGATGCTTTTGAGTTCAATTTGCTGGCTACGATTTTCGCCGTGGAAAACATCATTGAGAACGCCACCTTTTACTACATAGATCACTTCGGGTTGCAGGTAGGTCTTGCGTCCGATGCGCATAAAACCTCCGAACTGGAAAGCGCCGTCAGGTTCGGAAGTTATTGAATCAATGTTGGTAGTGAGCCGGTTTGAGTTGTAACCAACTTTTGGGCCTATCGAAAAGCCCGGTATCTGGGCCATTCCGGTTATTCCTGAAACGGCAATGATAATTACTACAAGGAGGATACGTTTCATGGTAATGGCGGATTATCCCGATAATAACGCAAAAATCATGCCTGTGGTATATTTATCGAAGATGTAATAGTGAGTGGGCTGGCTGACGTAATGACAAAAATTTCTAACAAGTGTATTTAATATCTTTTTAGCGATATTTGCAGTATATTTTAAAACCAAATTCATCAGCCATGAACAAGAAACTCATTTTACTATTCTCCATGATTCTGCTCATTGGTTTCACAGCCAATGCACAATACAAGAAGTTTAATTTCGGTCTCAAAGCCGCACCACAGGTGAGCTGGATGCGAACCAATGCCGACACCTACAGCAGCGAAGGTGCAAGGTTAGGTTTCGGCTGGGGATTTTGTTCGGAGATCAACTTCACCGAAAACCATTCGTTCGCGACCGGCTTTAACGTACTCTTCAACGGCGGTAAACTCAAATACCCGGATATTCAAAGTACAGACACGGGGACAATGCTTCGTACTTATAAGCTCAAGTCCATCGAGATTCCGCTTACGCTGAAAATGCGCACAAATCCCATCGGTGACTTCCAATATTTCGGGCAGATAGGCTTCGGAACGAGTTTCCTGCTCAATGCCAAGGGAGATGACGAATTCACCTATGGCACGGACACCTATGATGATGGAGGTAACCTCAGTAATGTTGCTTTCCTGCGCGAATCGCTCATTATCGGCCTTGGCGCCGAATATACACTTGATGCCGGAACAACACTCGGCCTCGGGCTGCAGTTCAACAATGGTTTTACCGATATCCTTACCGGGAAAAATGCAGTTGATGCTTCAATCAAAGAGAAAGCTTATACGAATTTTATTGAACTGAATGCTTTTGTCCTGTTTTAACAACCGAAATAAATCATAGCCAAAAGCCCGGTTTTTTCGCCGGGCTTTTTACTTTTACAACTTAATAATTTGTTTTATGCGTATTGCCCTGGCGCAACTCAATTACCTTATCGGCGACTTCGACGGCAATGTTTCCAAAATCATTGAGTCGGTGCGAAAATGCCGCGAAATGAATGCCGACCTTGTTGTGTTTGCCGAATTGTCGCTTTGCGGTTACCCGCCACGCGATTTCCTCGAATTCGACGATTTTATAAACCGCTGCGGACTGGCAATTGAGCAGATTGCAGCGGAATGTCACGGTATCGCAGCTATCATAGGCGCACCGGCACGTAACCCCGACATTAAAGGGAAAAACCTTTTCAATGCAGCCTGGCTGCTGGCCGATGGCGATGTGAAAGGTATGGCGTTTAAAGCGCTGCTTCCCAATTACGATATTTTTGACGAATACCGTTATTTTGAACCCAACAGGTCGTTCAATGTACTGGAATTCAATGGAGTAAAGATTGCGCTGACAGTCTGCGAAGACATATGGAACATTGGTCCCGATCCGTTGTACGTAGCTACTCCAATGGATGAACTCATCAGGCAGCAGCCTGATATCATGATCAATATCGCTGCTTCGCCCTTTAACAGTGACCAGGAAAGCGAAAGAGCTGCAGTGCTGGCAACAAATGCCCGTCAGTACCGGCTTCCGTTGGTGTATGTAAATCATGTAGGCGCCCAAACCGAATTGCTTTTCGATGGCTTGTCGCGGGTGCTTGATGCCGAAGGCAACACTGTGATGGAATTAAAGGCATTCAAAGAGGATTTACAATATGTTGATTTTGAGTTTGATAATGAGAGACTTATTCCACTTAAACCTCCCCAGAATCATAATGAGCTGCCCTCAAAAACATCGCTGATTCACGATGCACTTGTTATGGGAATTGGAGATTATTTCAGCAAGATGGGGTTTAAAAAGGCGATTCTCGGCCTTTCGGGTGGTATCGACTCGGCTGTAACGCTGGCTCTAGCAGCCAAAGCGTTGGGTCCGGACAATGTTCTGGCCGTTTTGCTGCCTTCCGAATTTTCATCGCAACATTCTATTGACGATGCACGTCAACTCGCTGTGAACCTGGATGTTAAACACGAAATGATCAGTATCAGCAACGGATACAACAGTGTACTTGATTCGTTGAAACCCTATTTTGACGGTTTGCCTTTCAACGTAACTGAAGAAAATGTACAAGCCCGTATCAGGGCCGTCATACTAATGGCGCTCGCTAACAAATTCGGGTATATTCTGCTCAATACTTCCAATAAAAGTGAAGCGGCCGTTGGCTACGGAACCCTTTACGGGGATATGTGCGGAGGCATCTCGGTGCTGGGCGATGTTTACAAAACCCAGGTTTACGACCTGGCACATTACATCAACCGTGACAGGGAAATAATTCCTGAAAACAGCATCACCAAACCGCCGTCAGCCGAGTTGCGGCCGGGGCAGAAGGACAGTGACTCCTTGCCAGATTACGCCATACTTGATCAGATTCTGTATCAGTATATTGAAAAGCGTGTCGGTCCGTCGGAGATTATTGCCATGGGTTTTGACGAAGCCACTGTTAAGCGCGTTCTTAAAATGGTGAATACCAATGAATGGAAGAGGCATCAAACGCCGCCAATTTTGCGGGTTTCACCTAAGGCTTTCGGCAGTGGCAGAAGAATGCCGATTGTTGGGAAGTACTTGTCATAAAATAAAAACAGCCTCCTGTTGAGGAAGCTGTTATGGGATTTTTAACCAGGAAGATTAGATGTTCACTGCTTCAACCGATTGTATTTCGGGCAAGGCACGTTTTACGGCTTCTTCCACGCCGTTTTTCAATGTCATCCGGCTGAAAGGGCACGATCCGCACGATCCCTGGAGTTCCACGTTTACAATGTTCTGTTCGGTGAGTTCCAGGAATTTGATATCGCCACCGTCGGCCTGAAGATAAGGCCTGATCTGGTCAATCACATTTTTTACTTTGCTTTCTAATTCTGCATTCATTTTCGGGAAGGTTATGTTAATCAAAAAGTTAGAGTTCGGTGTAAGAAATTACGATTTAATTTCAACCACCCTGGTTGCTTCCATTGTGGCATTGCGGATGGCAACCTGCTGAGCGACAGTTTCGGCCAGTTTGCGGAAGGCGACAGCCACTGGCGAAGATTCATTCATTGAAATGGGACTTCCGTTATCACCTGATTCGCAAATGCCCTGCACTAATGGTATCTGTCCAAGCAACGGGATGCCGATTTCTTCGGCATAGCGCTTACCGCCTTCGCGTCCGAAAATGTAGTACTTGTTTTCGGGAAGTTCTTCGGGTGTAAACCAGGCCATATTTTCGATGATGCCCAGAACCGGGACCTTAATGCTGTCGGTAGCAAACATGCCGTAAGCTTTGCGGGCATCGGCAAGGGCTACTTCCTGCGGTGTTGTAACGATGGCAGCCCCTGTTACCGGAACATTCTGCACGAGAGTAAGATGTATGTCGCCGGTTCCGGGAGGCATATCAATTACCAGGTAGTCGAGATCGCCCCAGGTACTGCCGGTGAGTAGTTGCGTTAGATAGCTCGACGCCATGGGCCCGCGCCATACCAGCGCTTTGGCAGGATCGACAAAAAAACCTATCGACAGCAGTTTGATGCCGTACTTTTCAATAGGTGTAATGATGGTTTGGCCATTCTCCTCAATAACAGTCGGGCGGGCATCCATCAGGTCGAACATCAGCGGAACCGATGGGCCGTAAATATCAGCATCGAGCAGCCCGACTTTTGCTCCAAGCCGCGCCAGAGAAACAGCCAGGTTGGCCGCTACAGTCGATTTTCCAACGCCTCCCTTACCCGAAACAATAGCGATGATATTCTTCACACCTTTCAGCATACTGTCGTCGGCTTTGCGGTGCGATGTAGTACGTGAGGTAACTTCAACATTTACAACGGCATAAGGATCAATACGTGATTGAATGGCCTGTATGCAGTCTTTCTTCATTTTATCCTTGAGCGGACAAGCAGGAGTGGTGAGCACGAGTTTAAAACCGATGTTGTTACCTTCAATTGAAATATCTTCGATCATGCCAAGGCTTACAACATCTTTATGCAAATCAGGATCCTGAACATTTCGTAAGGCGTTCAAAACCTGATCTTTAGTGATTTCCATATGCAGCTATATTATTTTTATTTAGACAGCGTAAAGATAGAAATTAAACCTTTACGAAATTCAGGTATGTTTTGAATATAATCCTCAGGAAATCGTAACTTGCGGTAAAAGTGATGGATATGAAGGCACTTATAAAAGCATGTAAAACGATTCTTATACCAGTGGTTTTTCAACTGTTAATGGCCGGCTGTGCACATCAATGGATACAAACGGCTAACCCGGGATTGAAAGATAACCGTTACGACAGCGAATTTCCTTACCGGAATTGTGCTGCGGAGCTTGATGCGATTTCGGGATCAGTGAAAAAGGTGAATTGCTATGCCACCTATCGCACTTATGTTTTTGGGGAGAAATCCCGAATAACCTTACATGATCTTTCGGGTCAGGCGCCTTTTGAACAGGCGCAGGCAAGAGTTGATAACAATGAATCGGTAAGCGGAACAGCGCTCGTAATTGCTTCCGACGGCGAAAAGCTGGCATTACTCACCTGTGCTCACATTGCCGATTTGCCCGATACTATTATCCACTGGTCGGAACACAGCGACTTACAATCGAACCGATACATTCATAGCATTTCTCTAAAACTGAAACAACAATTATATGTACGCGATATCCCTGACGGAAACCAGGTACAACTGCTGGCAAGCGATGTTAAAGAGGATATTGCTATCCTGGGCCGAAAACTTGCCCAGCCCCCTTCAGCGGTAGCGGTGTTTGGTTATCCGGCCGGCAACTCCGACCAATTAGAATGGGGGAGCTTTGTTTATTTAGTCGGCTACCCGCTGGGCCAGCTCATGATTACGAAGGGAATTGTGAGCAAACCTGCCGACAGGCAAAGCAATTTTCTCACCGATGCACCATTTAACGAAGGTTTTAGCGGCGGGATCGTACTGGCTGTTCGCGATGGAGTGCCGAATTTTGAGCTCGTGGGCATAGGAAGGGCGGTATCAGCACGTAAAGAATATTCGCTCAGGCCCGAAAAAGAAATGCACGAATATGCATATAATCCTGCTGTTCCATACAACGGCAATACTTATGTGAGAGAAGAGAAGGAAATAAATTACGGTGTCACTTTTGTAATCCCTGTGAACAAACTCAGGCAGTTCTATGAATTGAACAGGAGCAAGATACTGGAACAGGGATACAACCTGGATGGATTTTTCGGTAAGGCTAATAAGTAATCGGGATAATCAGTAGCTTAGTTCTTTTGCCGGGTCCCAGAATATTTTCTCAAAATTTACGATCTGGTCTCCGTTAACCTTAATACCCTCGCTTTCAAGAAGTTGTTTCATGATTTCGGAGCCACCGAAATGATGTTTTCCGGTTAGGGTTCCATTTCGGTTAACGACCCTGTGGGCCGGAATCCAAAGCAGGCTTGTATGCGAAGCATTCATAGCCCATCCCACCATGCGTGCCGAGCGCCCTGTCCCAAGATAGCGGGCAATGGCGCCATACGAAGTGGCTCGTCCCGGGGGTATTTGTACTACTACTTCATAGACCCTTTGAAAGAATGAATCATTGTCTCCCGGAGCCTTCATACATTCGTTCAGGAAATAGTGAAACAGAGGTATTTGATTGTTTTTCCCTCGGCCAGCCACATCTGTTCGTAAAACGTTTGCACGGCGATTACATCCTTCACCTGTTCATCGCTGGCATTGCTGTACAAATTATTGTTGGCATACAGAAGCTTATGCTCACCGGCCCTGATCACTTCGAGGGTATATTCATAAAACAGTTCACTGTCGGTTTTCAGATGAATGATACCATCTTTTTTCAGTATTTGTTTAAACCGATCAATGAATTGCGGCGACGTGAACCTTTTTTTTGTCCTCGGGCTGTTTGGATGCGGTTCAGGAAAGGTAATCCAGATTTCATCCACTTCACCGGCTGCAAAAACGCCGGCAATACTTTCGATCTGCATCCGCACAAATGCAACATTAGGAATACTCAGTTCCGAAGTTGTCTTTGCCCCGCGCCACATACGGGCGCCTTTTTTGTCGATGCCAATGTAGTTTTTGCCGGGATAACGTTTGGCAAGGCCTACCGTATATTCGCCTTTGCCGCATCCCAGCTCAATAATGACGGGATTTTCGTTATGGAAATACTCGTTTCGCCATTTCCCTTTGAGTGGAAATCCTGCCCTGAGGTCATCCCACATAAGTTGAAACATGTGCGGGAATGTTGCATTCTCTGCAAAACGTTCGAGTTTTCGCTTAGCCACGGTTTGATGAAAGTTTGATGAAGCAGGAATTCCGGATCAACTGTTCTTGAGTATCCATGCCGAAGGATGACCGCTTGTGCGGATGTTTTTCAGTTGCTCGGTGGCTTCAGTCTTGGTACTAAACGATTGAATACTAACAACATAAAGCCCACGCTTTGTAGTATCGACAATGGCTGCAGGGTAACCCTGCTGCTGCAGTTTATTTACAAGCGTGGTTGCGTTATTCGCTTCGCGGAAAGCTCCGGCAACGATATAATAGCCGGCTTCGGGCGCAACCTGCATTTCTTGTTTAGCAACTTCGGTTGCTTCGGTAAAGCTGAGATTCTGCCGGTGCATCTCCTCGTAAAGATAAGCCGAAGGGGAGTAGTTGAGGGCTTTTTCGCCTAACAGTTCGGCAGGTGATATAGTTCTGAAAACAACCGCCGTGGAGTTATCAGTGTGTTGATTGGTTACCGCTGTTTTACCGGGAGTAGAGTTTGACCATGCAAACAGCCCCGAACGGTTATTTACAAAATTGCTGATAGGCGTGGTATTCATCGATCCCCAGATGAAGAAACCGATAAGCGGGGCGAGTACGGCAGCCCATTTGAGGGTTGAAGGAATAAGATGGTGTATTTGCTTCCTGATGTTTTGTTTACTTGCTACTTCTTCGGCAACAGGCTGCTCAACACCAGGTGCCCGCATGTTGAAAAACGGCAATCCGTATGATGAGTCAAGGAAATTCATTTCAGGCTCAGGTTCAAAACGGATGTTTCCAGAAATATTTAGTGAAAGTGTGCCTACCTTATCAATGACAAGATTCTGTCCGTCAGCCAGTTGCTGCAAAGCCTTTTGCGACCATTCGTTCACCTGCGCCAGTGCATCACTGTATGAGATGTTGTAATGTCCAGCAAGATGGTGTGCTAAGATACCGTCGTTTGTACGGAGGCTTGCATTAAAAGCAACGGTTTTACGCGGTGGCATGAAATAGTTCAGCGATTCATTGATATCAGCTGGGTAGATAGAAGTAATGAAGCCTCCGAGTCCCGGCACTATAACACATTCATGTGCCCGTAATAATTCGCTGATGGCTGGCCCTATCATGGTCATAAATAATTCTGAACCGGCGAATTTACGCAGCGAAACCGGTTATTTCTACAAAATGTTAGTAAGTTTTGATAAATCCTCGGGCGTGTCAATAGCAACAGTCTCACTATCAGTGATTGCCGTTATGATGGAAAATCCGTTTTCAAGCCAGCGAAGTTGCTCGAGCGATTCAGCTTTTTCGAGCGGTGATGCTTTAAGATGGACGATTACCTCAAGAACCTGCCTTTTGTAGGCATAAATACCTATATGCTTATAAAACTCGTGATGGTTGAGCCATTCGGCCGGCTCAGTTCCTCTCAGAAACGGCAATGGCTGACGACTGAAGTATAGTGCATTGCCGTTGCGGTTTACGACAGCTTTTACAACATTGGGATTGAACAGTTCGCGACCATCGCTGATCGGTTTGATGAGGGTAGCAATCTCGGCTTTGGAGTCCTTAAAGCAGTTTATCACTCTCTCAATCTGCTCAGGCGATATATATGGTTCATCTCCCTGTATGTTTACAATCACATCAAATTGTTTTTCAGGGCTTTCGCTTTTGAGTATCTGTAAAACCTCACCAATACGATCAGTGCCTGAGCGGTGTTCATTGGAAGTCATGAAAGCATTTCCGCCAAAGCCGGTTACATGATCATAAATCCGCTGATCGTCGGTGGCAACGGCAACTTCGGTAAGCTGTTCACATTTGAGGCATTGATTATAAACCCGTTGGATCATACTTTTTCCGCCGATCATGGTCAACGGCTTGCCCGGGAAACGGGTGGAAGCGTAGCGGGCAGGTATGATGCCAAGAACTTTCATAATACAATCAGAGTATGCTGATTAGTAGGCTCTTGCAAAAATAACACGTTGTTTCGAAGGATTGCCGGTATAGATGCACTTGCCTTCTTCCTGTTTGTTGTTAAGAGGGATAACCCGAATGGTAGCCTTGGTTTCGTCCTTGATTTTCTGTTCGGTTTCGGGAGTGCCATCCCAGTGTGCCGAAATAAATCCACCGGTTGTATCGAGAATTCGTTTGAATTCGTCCCATGTGTCTGCTTTAAAAGTATTTTCTTCCCTGAAAGCCAGTGCTTTCTGGTAGAGGTTCTGCTGAATGCTTTCGAGCAGATGCTCAATCTTGGTTTCGAGGTCGGTGATTTGATACACTGATTTTTCGAGGGTGTCGCGGCGGGCTACTTCAACCGTACCGTTTTCAAGATCGCGGGGGCCAATGGCAATGCGCACCGGTATTCCTTTGAACTCGTGTTCATTGAATTTCCAGCCGGGCTTAAACGTATCGCGGTCGTCGTATTTCACGGTGATACCTTTCGACCTGAGTGCAGCCATTATCTCTACAACTTTCTCAGAAATCTGTTTTAACTGATCGTCGGTTTTATATATCGGAACTATCACCACCTGGGTAGGTGCGAGTTTAGGCGGGATAACTAATCCGTGATCATCGGAGTGCGACATAATGAGCGCACCCATGAGCCTTGTGGAAACACCCCACGATGTAGCCCAAACATACTCAAGCTGGTTTTCCTTGTTCAGGAATTGTACATCGAAGGCTTTGGCGAAGTTTTGCCCCAGGAAATGCGATGTTCCTGCCTGAAGGGCTTTTCCATCCTGCATCAATGCTTCGATGCAATAAGTTTCAACAGCACCGGCAAATCTTTCATTCGGTGATTTAAGTCCTTTTAGTACAGGGATTGCCATCCATTTTTCTGCAAAATCAGCATATACATCGAGTATCTTCTCGGTTTCAGTAATGGCTTCTTCGCGGGTAGCGTGAGCAGTGTGGCCTTCCTGCCACAGGAATTCAGCCGTACGCAGGAAGAGCCTTGTACGCATCTCCCATCGCACCACATTAGCCCACTGGTTTACAAGGATAGGCAGGTCACGGTAAGACTGAATCCAGGTACGGTAAGTGTCCCAGATGATGGTTTCGGATGTAGGGCGAACAATATACTCTTCTTCTAGTTTGGCCTCGGGGTCAACTACCACACCTTTGCCGTCGGGTGAGTTTTTAAGCCTGTAATGGGTAACTACAGCGCACTCTTTGGCAAACCCTTCAACATGGCTGGCTTCGCGGCTGAAGAACGACTTAGGTATAAAAAGCGGGAAATAGGCGTTTACATGCCCTGTTTCCTTGAACATTTTATCGAGTTGTGCCTGCATTTTTTCCCAAATGGCATAACCATTGGGGCGGATTACCATACAGCCCCGTACAGCCGAGTTATCAGCGAGTTCAGCCTTGATAACCAGGTCGTTATACCACTGTGAATAGTTCTCTACGCGCGTCGTTAATTCTTTAGCCATGGTGATTGAAAATGGTACGGTTTTTGCAATATTTTTGATGTCGGATTACCGGCAAAAGTACAAAAAACAAGCGAATGACCGATAAATTACCCCAAGTGCCTGTTTACAGGCATAACCAATAAGGAGATAGATACCATGAAAAACTACATTGCTTTGGTTGCTGCAAGCCTGATTTTCATCACAGGTTGCACAACCCAATATCAGGCAAGAAATTACGATGACGTTTACTACTCATCGAAAAACAAACCTATGGAAATGCGCACGGTTGTTGAGCCGCAGCAAACCCAGCCCACCGGGAACAGTCAGGCTGTTGAGCAGGTTCAGCCGGCTGAGTCGCAGGTATCAGCTGCCGAAACCACCGAAGGCTATGCCGATCCGGTTTACACCGATACCGAGCAATATACTTCGGCTGACGGCGATACTTACATCACAAACAATTATTATTCCGACGATTATTATGATTATGCCTATGCTGCAAGGCTGAGGCGTTTTCATAATCACAACTATTACAACAGCTATTATTCTGATTGGTACACCAACATGTACTGGTACGATTACAATCCATTTAGCTGGGGAACAAGCATTTACCTTGGGTACAATTTCTGGTATCCTTCATACTACTACTATCCTTCGTACTATCGCTACGGCTGGTACGACTGGTACTACCCGTATTACGGATGGTACGATCCGTATCCTTTCGGTTGGGGCGGCGGCTTTTATTCGGGCTACAACCTCGGCTATTGGAACGGCTTTTACGATGGCTACTGGTATGGTAGCTTCAACAACTATTACAACAGCCACGATTACAATTCATACTATTACGGGCACAGGGACAACGTAGGCGGCTCAGGGCCACTTGCCCGCAACAGCCAGTACCGCACTTTTGGCGAACGTTATGAAGCCAAGACCACTGCCGACCGCACCCGTTCAGGTGTTGAAACGCAACGCGGAGGCGGAGGCACAGGTACAGGAAACGGTACGCGTAATGGTGCAGGCGGCAGCCGCAATACTGGAATACAACCTGAACCAGGAAGCCGCAATGCCGATGTTCGTGAAAACAATACCCGCAATTCAGGTATTGAAAGAGGCACAGCCACCCCTAACGACCGTCAGCCACGAAATACCGATATTCAGCGCA
>JAKLFM010000039.1 GCA_022711175.1 Bacteroidota bacterium
ACGACGGGCTTGGCGGTGGCCGCGGACAGGTTGGAAACAGCTTCCTCGCCAACCTCAACCCCAACGACATTGAATCAATCGACGTGCTCAAAGATGCTTCGGCACAGGCCATTTACGGATCGCAGGCTGCCAACGGCGTCATCATGATCACAACTAAAAAAGGACGTGCTGCCGATGGAAAAGTAACTTACGACGGCAGTTTTGGTGTTTCACAGATTACGCAGCGCCTTGATGTGATGAACCTGCGACAGTTTGCCGAATACCAAAACGGGATACTCGCCGAAACCGGCCAGACCCTCACCCCCGAATTTGCCGACCCCTCGCTGCTCGGTGAAGGAACCGACTGGCAGGAAGCTATTTTTAAGAACGGCTTAACCAAAACCCATTCATTGAGCTTCTCAGGCGCCAAAGACAGGACTTCATACTATGCATCAGCAGGTTATCTGAATCAAACCGGTACCATCGAAGGATCGGACTACAAACGTTATTCTACCCGTTTCAACCTCGATCACCAGGTAAAAAGCTGGTTAAACTTCGGAGTGAGCACCAATATTATGAGGAGCATCCAGAATGTAGCCCTTGCCGACAATGCGCCTTCGGGCACCATCTGGCTGTCATGCATCCAAAATCCGCTTATCCCCGTAACTAATGTTGACGGCACCTGGGGTGGCGGCGAGACTGTTGGCGGCACTTCGTTTTCGCAGGATAACCCTGTTGCCAACAGCAAAAGCCGTGGCAACGAAGTAGTTCAGAACCAGATTTTCGGAAATATTTATGCCGAGCTAAAATTCCTGAAAGACTTTTCACTCAAAAACGAAGTATCGTACACCTTAGGAAACCGCAACAACAAAGCCTATCAGCTTGGCGTTGACATAGGCCCCCGCGAACTCCGCAGCACACTTATCGATTCAAGGAACAACAGTTATTATTATGCAGTCCGCAATTACCTGAACTACAATAAAACTGTTGGCAAACATTATTTCGGAGCTACTGCCGGACACGAATCACAGTATTCGTATTGGGAACAGATCTCAGGCCGCAAAATGGATCTTACCAACAATATTCTTGACCTTAATGCCGGCAGCACCGACCAGACTACCTGGGAACTCGGCGGTGGCAAAGGCGACTGGGCTATGGAATCGTACTTTGCCCGCGTGAACTATATGTTCGACAACCGTTACTCGATTTCGGCAAGCTACAGGGCTGATGCTTCGTCAAACTTCGGCCCTAACAACAAATGGGGTTACTTCCCCGGCGTATCATTGGGATGGACCGTTACAAACGAAAAATTCTTCGAGCCTGTAAAGAACATTGTTAACTATATGAAAGTTAGAGTTGGTTATGGTGGCGTTGGCAACCAGAACCTGCCGAGCGGAGCACCCAGTCCTCCTTATACTTCACTCATTCAGATATGGCCCGGACCCGCAGGTTTCGGTACAGTGAACGGAGTTGCTTCGAATTACATCGCCGGTATTTCCAATCCTGACCTGAGCTGGGAAGAAGTTATTACTTCGAACATAGGGGTTGACATGAGTTTCTTCAAGAGTCGTATCGAACTCACACTTGATCTTTACAAGAAAACCACCTCTAAGATGCTCCTATACACCACCGGCCCAACATTCCTTGGTATAGGTTCAGCATGGAACGATCTAAAGGCACCTATCGGTAATGTTGGCGAGATGACCAATAAAGGTATTGACATCAGTGTGACTAGTCATAACATTGTAAAGAACGACTTTAACTGGACCACCTCTCTGATATTCTCGCACTACAAGAATACACTTGAAAAACTTCTCAATGAAAGCTCGTCGCTTACCGGTTCGGTTTATTATGCTCAAAACCAGATTACTTATACCACTCCCGGACATGCTCTTGGATCGTTCTACGGGCTCTTATATGATGGCATTATCAGGACCCAGGAAGAGCTTGATGCTTCAGTTCTGCAGTTCGGATCACCCAAGGATGAAATTCATACCTGGCTGGGTGACGTCAGATTTAAGGACATTAACGGCAGAGACGAAAATGGTAATTTAACCGGCCAGCCTGACGGCAAAGTTGATGGCGATGATATGACCTACATTGGCAGCCCGATTCCCGATTTCACCTTCGGTTTTACCAACACCCTGAACTATAAGAGTTTGGACGTATCGTTATTCCTGCAAGGGAGCTACGGCGCCGAAATTTATAACTTCCTGAAATGGCAGCTTGAAAAGATGGACAACTCCTACCTCAATCAACTTGCTACCGTTCTCGACCGCTATACTGCCGAAAACACCGATGGCAGTCTGCCACGATTCACATCAACCAACTCGAACAACACCTATACCTCCGACAGGTATATTGAAGACGGATCGTACCTGCGCATCCAGAACCTCACGATTGGATACCGGCTCCCGGCTAACATTATTTCACGCATTAAAATGACGAACCTCAGGGTTTACATGTCGGCACAAAACCTCTATACTTTTACAAAGTATTCAGGATATGACCCCGAAATCGGATCGCTGGACAATGGCATTCTCCTTATGAATGTTGACCAGGGCCACTATCCAAACCCGCGGACAATCACTTTTGGTGTTAATGTTGAATTTTAATGCCAGTACGTTGGTAAAACTCTAAAACCTAAGAAAAATGAAAAAGAAAATTATATACTACGTTGCGATACTGGCAATAGCGATGGTATCCTGCTCGAAAGATTTTACCGAGAGGGAATCACTGACCAGTGTTGATGTTGCTAAAACATGGAATACCGCTGACGAAGTAAGGGCTACTACCAGCACCCTGTATAGCGGTTTGCCATGGGCCGGGTTTACCAGCCGCGCCATGGATGATATAGGTGATGTAATGGCCGGAAATGCGCACTCATACGAAGGAAACGGCGACTACAGGGCCTTTGTGGTGTTCTCACAGTCGGCTACCACGGCATTAGTGGGTTATTGCTGGACATCGTTCTACAAAGTAGGCGGTTGGGCTGCAGCTTATCTCAAAGCTTTCGAGATGAAGAAAACTTTGGGAGGCGATCCTGCTATTATTGATCCTGCTATTGCCGAATGCCGCTTCATGATTGGGGTTACCTATTTCTACATTGCCCGTATATTCGGTGATGCACCCATTATTGACGACCCCGGAAAAGTAGCTCTCGAAGGCAATTACAACATTCCGAAGTACCTTAAAGCTGACGTAATGCGATATGCCATGGAACAGATGGCTCTGGCCGAAGAAGGTTTGCCAGATAGTGATGTTCCCGGCCGCGCAACAAAATCAGCAGCAAGAGCTTACCTCGCCAAGATGTACCTCTACAATAAGGATTATGCCAATGCTGCTGCAAAAGCTCAGGAAGTAATGAACTCAGGCAAATATGACCTGGTACCGAGCGATCAGTACGATGATATGTTCAACAGCAGTGCTATGAACAACAACATCGAATCCATTTTTGCCATACAGTACCAGCTTACACAGAATCCCTGGGGAGCCGGCTGCCAGTTGCAATGCGACCGCGGACCCAGCAACCTCAACACCTCGGAATCCAGCATGTGGGAACTCTTCAGACCATCGCTCGATTTCATGAAAGCATGGGAACCCGGCGACATTCGCCGTCCTGCAACAGTAATGGAACATGGATGGTCACACCCTTCGTGGAAACCCACCAATGCCGATCCTCTGTATAATGCTTTTATGGCCGACGGATATAAATACGATACTATTCAAAGTACCGATCACGGCGGAGTTCTGAATGCAACACGCTCGAACATCGCTAAATATGTTGTTGGCCCCGGCTCAGCATATGGCGGCGAACCTGTAATAGGGATGAACACAGGCCAGAACTTCATGATGTTGCGATATGCCGATGTGCTGCTCATATACGCCGAAGCTATCCTTGCCGGTAACTCTTCGACCAGCGATGCAGGCGCCCTCGATGCTTTCAATAAAGTTCGCACCCGTGCCGGGCTTGCTGCTAAATCATCCATCACCATCGACGACATCATTCACGAGCGTCGTATGGAGTTTGCTTTTGAAGGCGACTACTGGTATGATATCCAACGCCAGGGATTTGCTAAAGCTAAGCAAATAATTGAAGCACAGAATCGTGGTGCTGTTGGTTCGCCTCTGTATGTAACTTTCAGCGAAAATTACATGTACCTGCCTATACCGGCCAGCGAAATCCTGCAAGATCCTGAATTGGGTAATCCTGCTGTACCCTATTATTCCAAGTAATAATCCGAAAAACATAAAAACATGAAAAAGATATCAGCATATATTTCGCTTCTGTCGGTTGTACTACTGGCCATCGCTGTTTCGTTCAGCGCATGCCAGAAAGACACTGACGGCAGTCCTGACGTAAGTGCCGGCACACCTGCCCTTGGTGCTATCACGCCCACCTCGGGAGCAGGCGGAGCGCTTGTAACGATAACAGGTACAGGCCTTGGAAAAATTGTAAGCATTGTTTTTGAAAATGGCGAAGTTCCGGCATCGTTCCAGCCGAACCTCAATACCGAAACTGCCATCATTTTCCGCGTTCCTCTTTTAGCACAAGGCGGAAATCAGAACATTGTGCTCACCAATATCGAAGGTAAAACACTCTCAGTGCCATTTGAAGTTCTGCTTCCTCCGGCTATTTCCTCGGTATTCCCAACTGACTTCCAGGCAGGGTCAACCCTAACCATTACCGGTAATAACCTTGCCGATGTAACGGATGTTGTAATCAGCGGCACCACCGATGCAGCCACTATTGTATCGAAAACCCTGACACAACTGGTTGTTACCATGCCCGCTTCAGAAGTAAACACAGGAAAAATCGCAATAACCAACCTTGCAGGCACCACTACTACCGAGCAGGTGGTTGTAAATGTTGACAAAGCCCTGCAGGTGTTTAGCGATGATTTGATGAACGGTTTCCAAAGCTGGTCGTGGGGCGGAACATATGAACCTTCGACGGATGTAGCCATTTCGGGCCCGAAATCCATGAAAGCTGCATTTGACCCATCAGGCACCTGGGGCGGTTTACAGTTAGGGAATAACGGTTCCATCAATATTGCCGATTACAAGTACTTCACATTCTGGATCAAAGGCGCCGATGTTGAAAAGAAATTCCAGTACTGGATCAACTGGGGCAACCAGAAACAGATCGTGGTTCCGGCAAACGTGTGGACGTATTACAAGTATGATCTGATGTCCGAATTCCCCGGAGTAACGGATGTAAACAATGTTACCTTCCAGATTTACGATGAAGGGCATACCGTATATTTCGACAACATCATTTTCTATAAAGACTAGTTTTCTGTTGATTTAGGGTTAGTTTGGAAGCCTGGTTCATGTACAAGTGCCTTGTCCATTGAACCAGGCTTAATTTTATCATCACCTGAACAAGAGCATAAAATCAGCACAAAGCCAGCTGAGAACTTCGCGAGAATTCGTAATTTAATGACCTGATTCGCTATGAAAACAAAATTGTTGCCGATACTGATTTGCACCTTCTGCCTTGCAATACATGCATTTGGGCAGGACCAGGGCTTTTTCCTGAACGAATGGGAGCCGGCAACAATAACCAGCCCCGCATACACCGATGCAGTGCAAACGACTGACCCGGTAACCGTTTCGATAAAAGTTCTGTTTAATGATACAGTTACAAAAGTTTCGAAATACCTGTTTGGCGATAATGCGAACCTGTGGACCGATTGTATGTCGGACAACCCTGAGCTTATGAAGCACATGGCCGACAGGCGAATGGGCGTACTTCGTGGCCCGGCAGGGAGTGTTTCGGATATGTTTTTCTGGAATCGCTCGTTCGAAACTCCTCCTACGGATGTCCCGGCGAAAATTTATAATGCTGGCCAACTGGTTGATTTTGGCCCCTGGTACGGCATCAGGCCATATTCATGGGAATCGTGGACAATGGCAGTGGATTCATTTTACCGTATTCTTGACCAGACCAGCGTCACCGGCATGCTGACCGTTAACTATGGCTATGCCCGTTACGGCACCGGCCCTACACCCGTTGCAACTGCAGCACACATGGCAGCCGACTGGGTGCGATACGATAACGGAAGGACGAAGTTTTGGGAGATAGGCAACGAAGTTTTTGGAAGCTGGGAAGCCGGGTACCAAATTGACCCGGCGCTGAACCAGGATGGTCAGCCTGCTTTTATCACTCCAACTTTGTACGCCCAACACTGCCTTGTATTTATTGACAGTATGCGGGCTGCGGCCGCCGAAACCGGCGCCGATATCAGGATAGGGCTGGTAATGTGCGAAGCTTACAACAGCCAGTTTCCAACCTGGAATAAAGATGTGGCGGCCGTGGCCGGCAATGCTGCCGATTTTTATGTGGTTCACTCCTATTACACTCCTTATGCTCAAAACTCAACCCTCGAAACAATTCTAAATTCGTATAGCAAGACCGGTGACTACAAAGCCTATGTTTACAATGAAGTGGATAAGGCCGGCATGCCTCATCTGCCTGTTGCCCTCACCGAGTATAATATTTTTGCCATAGGATCTAAGCAGCCCGTATCGCATGCCAATGGGATGCATGCTGTGCTTGTGACCGGAGAAGCCATGAAAACCGGCATTGGCGCGGCGTTGCGCTGGGACCTGGCCAATCGCTGGGATACCGGCAACGACATGGGGATGTATGCTTACGATGATGAGCCCGGAGTTTTAAAATTTGCACCACGGCCGGCCTTTTACCATCTTTACTTCATGCGCAAATTTACAGGAGATGTTTTGCTGAACTCCACAATAAGAGGTGATACCAATGTTGTGGCATATCCGATGGCCTTTTCATCGGGACAGGCGTCGATTGCGGTTGTGAACAGGGGCCGCGATACGGAAGTAATCCGCATCAATATAAGGGATTTCAAGTTCGGCTCACGCTATTATACCTACACGCTAACAGGCGAGAACAATACAGATTTTTCGCGTAAAGTGTGGGTAAATGGAACCGGAACCAGCCTTGTGGCAGGCGGACCGCTCAATTATGCCGATATTCCGGCAGTTTCGAGCCCTATTGGCGACGAAATAAGGATAAAACTCCCTCCTATTTCGTCAACTTTCGTGCTGGTTGAACCCGGTGATAAGGAACTGGTTATCAATGAAGAGATTTTCGGCATACACGACCATGCTTCTGCAAATGATGTGATCATCTTCCCGAATCCTGCAACAAATAAGATCAGCATCAGCAATATACCTGACAATACAACACTGCTTACAATAAGTGATTGTTCAGGCAGGGAGGTATTTAACCGGACCATTCAGGCAAACACTGCAAGTACCTTTGAAACTGAAGTACGGCTTGCACCGGGAATGTACTTTGTTACTTTAAAAGGAACAAATTCTACTGGCACCATTAAACTGATCATCAAATAGTTAAATAAACATCAATTCACAGATCAATGAAGCAGATTTATAAAACTTTTACAAGGATTGCAGTTCTCGGCATTGCACTGCTAATTGTGGCTTCCTGCAGCCAGGCTTCCTTTAAAAAAATGAAGGACGGGGTTGTTGTCACGGTAAAAAACAAAAAAGATGACACCAAACAGTCCGTTCGTTTACAGGTGGTCAGCGATGAAATCATTCACGTAACGGCAATCCCCGGGACGAAATTCAGTGATGTTGAAAGCCTGATGATCGCAGGCAATCTGCCGCCTGCACCTGCTTTTAGTGTTACGGAAAATGGCGATACCGTAATTGTAAGTACCGATAAGCTGAAAGCCTTGGTTCTCACCACCACCGGTGAAGTGATTTTTAAGGACACCACCGGGAAAATTATTTTAGCGGAGAAGCAGGGCAGCGGGAAATCATTCGAAAAGGTGAAACTCGACGGAAAAGAATACTATGCAATCAGACAACAATTTGAGCCGCAAAGCGATGAAGCATTGTACGGGCTGGGTGAAAATCAAACCTCATATATGAACCTGAAAGGCAGGGATGCCGATCTGTTCCAGTACAATACACAGGCGGTGGTTCCTTTCCTGGTTTCGACCGGCAATTACGGAATACTATGGGACAACAACTCACGCACCAAGTTTGGCGATGCCCGGGAATATATGGAGATCGCAAAGCTGAAGCTTTACGACAAAAATGGGGTTGAAGGAGGATTGACCGCAACCTATGCCTCGAAAGCCGACGCTAAAAAGGTGTTTACGACAAGGACAGAAAAAGAGATCAATTACCAGTTTATTCCCGACCTTAAGAAATTCCCGCAAGGATTCAGCCTCGGTGACGACGCGGTTACCTGGGAAGGCTCAATGACTTCGGATGTTACCGGAACTCACAAGTTCATCTTCACATCGGCCGGTTATGCCAAATTATGGGTCAACGGCAATTTGGTTTTCGATCGCTGGCGTCAGTGCTGGAATACATCTTCCAACCACTTCGACCTGCCCATGGAAGCCGGGGAAAAATACATTTTGAAAATCGAATGGATTCCTGATGGCGGTGAATCGTTTATCACACTCAAGTACCTCCCGCCCCTGCCTCAGGAAGAGCAGAACGCCATTTCTTTCTATTCGGAAGCAGCCGACCAGATTGACTACTATTTTATCGCCGGTAAAAACATGGATGAGGTGATCAGCGGCTACCGGACCCTCACCGGCAAAGCCCCGATGATGCCCAGGTGGGCGATGGGGTTCTGGCAAAGCCGCGAACGCTACAAAACACAGGATGAAATACTTAACACCGTGAGGGAATTCCGCAAACGGCAAATTCCTATCGACAATATTGTCCTCGACTGGCAATACTGGCCTATTGACAAATGGGGCGATCACGATTTTGAAGCCTCACGTTTCCCCGATCCCAAGGGCATGATGAACACCTTGCACGACTCGCTGAATGCGAAACTAATGATTTCGGTATGGGCAAAGTACTACAAAGGCACGAAGAATTATGAGGCGATGGATAAGAAAGGCTACCTCTATAAACTGAATATTGAGAAGGATCGCAAGGACTGGCTGGGCTATGTTTCCACCTTCTACGATGCCTATAATGAAAACGCCCGTAAGGCTTTCTGGGATCAGATAAACGAAAAACTTTACAGCAAAGGCGTAGATGCATGGTGGCTCGATGCAACCGAACCCGATATTACATCAAACCTGCCCATGGATGAACGCAAGGCGTTAATGAACCCAACAGCACTGGGGCCTGCCGGTAAATATTTCAATGCTTTCGCACTTATGCAGGCTAAGGCTGTTTACGAAGGCCAGCGCAGCGTGAATCCCGATCAGCGTGTTTATATCCTTACGCGGTCGGCTTTTGCAGGTTCGCAACGTTATGCCGCAGCTACATGGAGCGGCGACATTGCAGCACGCTGGCACGATATGAAAGCCCAAATACCCTGCGGCCTCAACTTTTGCATGTCGGGCATACCTTATTGGGCAATGGACATTGGTGGGTTTGCCGTTGAAACGCGCTTTATGGATGCCAAAGGCGAAACGCTCGAAGAATGGCGAGAACTCATGTCGCGCTGGTATCAGTTTGGCACCTTTGCCCCCATTTTCAGGTCGCACGGGCAATATCCGTACCGCGAAATGTACAACATAGCTCCCGAAAACCATCCTGCCTATCAGGCTATGCTTGCCTATGACAAACTTCGCTATCGGCTGATGCCATACATTTATTCGCTTACCGGCATGACCTGGCTCAACGATTATACTATCATGCGTTCGCTGGTGATGGATTTTGGCGCCGATCGAAATGTCCGCGATATCAGTGACCAGTTTTTGTTTGGCCCCAGCCTGCTTATCAATCCTGTGTATGAATACAAAGCGCGCTCAAGGCAGGTATATCTGCCGGCGGGTTCAGGCTGGTTCAATTTCCTGACGGGCGAATACTACGAAGGAGGCCAAACTATTACAGCCTCAGCACCTATCAGCGAAATTCCTGTTTTCGTAAAAGCAGGAGCAATTCTGCCAATCGGGCCATCACTGCAATTCACTTCCGAAAAGCCTGCCGACCCGATTACGCTTTTCATTTTTGAAGGCGCCGACGGCAGTTTCACCCTCTACGAAGACGAAAACATCAATTACAATTACGAGAAAGGCAAGTATGCGCTTATCCTGTTTACTTACGACGAAAAATCAAAAGTGCTGACGATAAGTGAACGTAAAGGCGATTTTGACGGCATGCTGCAAAAAAGAACTTTCAATGTTGTGGTTATTAGCAAGGATAAGCCCGGCAGAGTCAACCTGGACGCAGCACCTCAAAAAACGTTAACTTACGATGGACATGAGCAAAAAATAAGTCTTTAACCGAATGTTTAATAATCAATTACAATGAAAAGGATACTTTTAATATTTGTTAGCCTGTCAGTATCATACTCCGCTATAAGCCAGAACCTGCTGCCCGAAAAGTGGAAATTCAAAACCGGTGATGATGCTGCCTGGTCGGCTCCCGGATTTAACGACTCAGGATGGAAAGAGATAATCCCCGGCAATGCATGGGAACGCCAGGGTTACAACGGATACGACGGTTACGGCTGGTACAGGGTCACATTCACTGTACCTTCCAAATTTAGGAAAGATGCCGAAACATATGGCGGATTAGCCCTGCAGCTTGGTAAGATCGACGATGTTGACTTCACCTACTTCAACGGAAAGCTTATCGGCCAAATGGGCGAATTGCCACCTGACTACATTACCAGGTACAACGAAGTCCGCAATTACACCATACCTGCCGACATGGTACTTTGGGATAAGCCCAATACACTCGCCGTGAGGGTGTTTGACCTTACCGGCGACGGGGGCATATACAGCGAACCTATATTGCTGTCAGTCAAAGGGCTGGCCGACAAAGTAAGCATTGAGCCTGCATTTACCGAGCCTGACCGCATCTTGAAGGGAGCGCAAAACATAACAGTGCCTTTGGTGCTGAAAAATGTTTTCAATAAGCCCTTCAAAGGAAAAGTAAGCCTGAAAGTGGTCTCTGATTTCGGTAACGATATTTGTAACCTTGAAAAGGAAATAACACTGAAATCCAATAAAGATACGCGTACCGGCTTCATTATCGCCGGGATAGAACCAGGCTTTTACAAGGCAACCGTCACCTTCTCGAGCGATAAGTTTACAAAGAAAACAGCGTTCATGTTCGGTTACGAACCTGAGAAAATCGTTTCGCCTCCCAACCCGCAAGCTGATTTTGCCAATTACTGGAGTCGTGCCAAGCGCGAACTTGCCGCTGTTGATCCTCAGTTTAAGCTCACTAAGATCGACACCCTTTGTACTGCACGACGTAACATTTATCTGGTCGAAATGCGATCGCTTGGCAATGTGCTTATCCGCGGCTGGTATTCAGTTCCTACAACTCCCGGCAAACATCCGGCTGTGATGCAGGTACAAGGATACAGCAGTACAATAGTTCCCTCCTATGTTGATTACGGCGATGACCTCATCGGTTTCGGACTCAACATCCGCGGGCATGGCAACAGCAAGGACGATGTAAATCCCGGCTTCCCCGGTTACCTGCAATACTTCCTCAACGACAAGGAGTTATACATTTACCGTGGCGCCTATATGGATTGTGTGCGGGGTGTTGACTTCCTGTTTTCACGTCCCGAGGTTGATACCACCCGCGTTGCCGTTGAAGGCGCAAGCCAGGGTGGGGCGCTCACATTTGCCACCGCTGCCCTCAACAACACCCGCATAAAAGTTTGTGCTCCCCAGGTTCCGTTCCTTTCCGACTTTGAACATTACTTTAAGGTAGCCAGTTGGCCGGGGAACGAATTTATAAACTATGTGGAAGTGGAAAAGAAAATGAGCTGGGAGCAGGTATATTACACCCTGAGCTACATTGATATAAAAAACCTTGCCGGGTGGATAAAAGCTCCCATGATCATGGGTGCAGGGCTGATTGATGATGTGTGCCCTCCGCATATTAATTTTGCAGCCTACAACCAGGTGACAACCGAGAAGAAATATATTGTGTACCCAACCGCAGGCCATGGACTTCCCGATGATTTCTATGCAAAGAAAATGGCATTTATCAGGGAACATTTCGGACTACAATAAGAACTCTGCTTCATCTTAACAGTCCCAAAATCATGCGAATCAAGATAGTTGTAATTACATTTATCACAGTAGGTTACCTCATTGCAATGCCACTTTGGGCGCAAAATACAGGCGACCGGCAGCGGACAGCTTTCAATGATAACTGGAGGTTTTACCTGGGTGATGAACCAGCAGCGATAAATCCCGGATTCGATGATTCGCAGTGGCGGCAGCTAACTTTGCCCCACGACTGGAGCATTGAAGGCGAATTCAGCGATAGAAATCCTGCAACGCCCAGCGGTGGTGCCTTGCCCGGTGGCATGGGGTGGTACAGGAAAACGTTTCATCTGCCACTTGCCGATGCCGTTAATTTGTTTTACATCGAATTCGATGGTGTTTACCGTAACAGTGAAGTGTGGATCAATGGCCATTATCTGGGAAAACGTCCTTACGGGTATTCCTCGTTCCGCTATGAGCTGACACAATACCTCCATTTCGGTGAGGTAGCCAATGAACTGGCAGTAAAAGTTGACAACTCGCAGCAGCCCAACTCCCGATGGTATTCGGGTTCAGGGATTTACAGGAATGTTTGGCTCGTGAAAACCGGTAAAATAGCAGTTGATCATTGGGGCACGTTTGTTACAACTCCTAAAATTGATCAAAAGGGTGCAGTAACCGAAATAGCTGTCACAATCAGGAACCATTCGGAAGACAATGCAGTGATAAGCGTCAAATCCGAAATACTTGGCCCTGAAAATCAATTGATTGCGACAGCGGTTATTCCCAAAGCAAAGCTTGAAAGCGGTACCAATGTGATTCGCCAGAAATTGTTTGTGAAAAACCCCTCATTATGGTCCGATGAAAAGCCGGTAATGTATCGCATGATCACCACACTTTTTACAAAGTCAGGAGTCCTTGATGAGTACGAAACTCCCTTTGGCATCAGATCATTTACGTTTGACAGTGAAAAGGGGTTCCTGCTCAATGGCAAACAGGTGAAAATAAAAGGGGTATGCAACCATCATGACCTCGGCTGCCTCGGCGCAGCCGTTAATACACGGGCCATTGAACGCCAGTTAGAGTTGCTGAAAGCAATGGGCTGCAACGGTATCAGGACTTCGCACAATCCGCCTGCACCTGAGTTGCTCGATTTGTGCGACCGGATGGGTTTCATCGTGATGGATGAAGCATTTGACATGTGGAAAAAGGAAAAAACGCCTTATGACTACAGCAAGGATTTCGATGAATGGCATAAAAGTGATTTGCAGGACCTCGTGTTGCGCGACCGCAATCACCCATGTGTATTTATTTGGAGCATCGGCAACGAAATACTTGAGCAGTGGGATAGTACCGGCTTAACCATAGCAAAGGAACTTGCAGGTATAGTGCGCGAACTGGATGTAACACGCCCTATAACATCAGCCTGTAACGATCCGGGCCCACACAATAATATCATCAAATCGGGCGCGCTCGACCTGGTTGGATATAACTATCATCATGGCACTTATGCCGATTTCCCGAAAACGTTTCCCGGATTGAAATTTATTGGTAGTGAAACAACTTCGGCACTGGCGACAAGGGGTTTTTACGACATGCCCGCCGATTCGGTCAGGCGCTGGCCACTCCGGTGGGATAAAGTTTTTACCGAAGGCAATCCCGATTTCTCATGCTCATCGTACGACAACTGCTCGGCACCCTGGGGTTCAACACACGAGGAAACCTGGAAGATCATAAAAAAACACGAATACCTTTCGGGATTGTACATCTGGACCGGATTTGACTACATCGGAGAACCAACCCCTTATCCCTGGCCTGCCAGGAGCTCGTATTTCGGTATTATTGACATCTGCGGCTTTCCCAAGGACTCGTACTACATGTATCAGAGTGAATGGACCGATAAGCCTGTCCTGCATATCCTTCCTGACTGGAACATTGATAAAAATTTAAAAAACCTGAAACCTGGCCAGTTGGTGGATGTGTGGGCATATTCAAATTGTGAGGAGGTGGAACTGTTCCTGAATGGCCGTTCGCTAGGCACAAAAACAAAAACAGGCGACGAACTTCATTTTTCATGGAAAGTGCCTTATGAACCTGGTACGCTGAGGGCTACAGGCCGAACAGACGGCAACGAAATACTTACTGAAGAGGTAAAAACTGCAGGATTGCCGGCTAAAATTATCCTCACCGCCGATCGTCAAACCATACAGGCTGGCGGGCAAGATCTTTCGTTCATCACAGTACAGGTTACCGATAAAGACAACAACCCGGTTCCTTATGCCAACAACCTGATATACTTTACATTAGAAGGCAATGCTATGATCGCCGGCACCGATAACGGCAACCCGGTAAGTATGGAATCATTCAAATCGCACGAGAAACGGGCTTTTAACGGCAAGTGCCTCCTTGTGATAAAGTCCGGCACAACAACAGGCCCCGTAAAGGTCACAGCTTCATCCGAAAGCCTGCAATCAGCTAACCTCGAAATACAAATCAAACCATAAACACTGATGAAAAAGATATTGCTTGCAGCCATTACACTTGCTTCATTGTATGGCTTCAGCCAGAAATTCGACCTGGCAAAAACACCGCCCATGGGCTGGAACAGCTGGAATACTTTTGCCTGCAATATCAACGAAGATTTGATCCGCAAAACCGCTGATGCCATGGTGGCCACAGGAATGAAAGATGCCGGCTACGTTTATATCAATCTCGACGACTGCTGGCATGGCGAACGCGACAGCCAGGGATTTATTCATGAAGATGCAATCCGCTTTCCATCAGGGATGAAAGCCCTTGCCGATTATGTTCATTCAAAAGGATTAAAAATCGGCATTTACAGCGATGCCGGCTCTCAAACCTGCGGCGGTAAACCGGGGAGCCGCGGCCACGAATACCAGGATGCCATCACTTATGCATACTGGGGTATTGACTACCTCAAGTACGATTGGTGCAGCACCGGCGAACTCAACGCTGCCGAAGCTTACAAAACCATGCGTGATGCCATTTATGCAGCAGGCAGGCCAATGGTTTTCAGCATCTGCGAATGGGGACAAAATAAACCCTGGACCTGGGCAAAAGATGTAGGGCATCTGTGGAGAACCACCGGCGATATACACAATTGCTGGGATTGTGAAATGGGATTTGGCACCTGGTCGAAACTCGGCGTGCTCAGCATCCTCGATAAACAGGCCGAACTGCGGAAATACGCCGGCCCGGGACACTGGAACGACCCAGATATGCTCGAAGTGGGCAACGGAATGAGCCTGACCGAGGACCGTGCCCATTTCTCGCTTTGGTGTATGCTCGCTGCACCATTGATCGCCGGAAACGATATTCGCAACATGTCGAAGGAAACACTCGAAATACTTACCAATAAAGAAGCTATTGCCATTAACCAGGATGAACTCGGTGTGCAATGCTATAAAATGTTCGACAGGGGCGATTTCGAAATATATGCCAAACCGCTAAGTCATAACGAACTGGCGCTATGCTTCTTAAACCGGGGCGAAACACCCTACCCCTTCGAATTTAACTGGAAATACTACCCGGTGTTCGATGGCATTTCGGGCAAAAGCTATGATTTCGAAAAAACCGAGTTCAATATTCGCGATTGCTGGCAAAAGAAAGATACCGGCACCACAACAGTGCCCTTAAAAGCTACGGTGCAGCCTCATGATGTAATCCTGCTCCGGCTTTCGCCGAGAAAATAGTTTTGATCAAATCATAAAAAATTAAAAATCATGAAGAAACTGATTCTAATACTTCTGTGTTCTTTCGTGTTCGAAACACTGACGGCCCAGGCGCCGTTCAGCAGGGGTGTTAACCTTACAAACTGGTTCCAGGCGTCAAGCCCGGGGAAAATACAGTTCAGGAAGTTCACCAAAAAGGACTTCAACAATATAAAAAGCCTGGGTTGCGATGTAATCAGGCTGCCTATCAACCTGCATGCCATGACCAACGGGGCTCCGAACTATACGATTGACCCGTTGTTCCTCACTTTCCTCGACTCTGCGGTGAACTGGGCTGAAGATCTTCATTTGTATCTGCTCATCGACAACCACACATTCGATCCGGCAACATCGACCGACCCACAAATCGGCCAGGTACTGGTGAAAGTCTGGCCTCAGTTGGCACAGCGATACAAGGACCGGTCAGATTATATCCTTTACGAAGTGCTCAACGAACCGCACGGCATTGCCGACCAGTTGTGGGGCGAGATACAGCAGCAGGCCATTGATGCAATACGAGCCGTTGACACCAAGCATACCATCATCGTTGGGCCGGCAAACTGGAACAGCTACCATAATCTTTCGCAGATGCCAGTTTACACCGACAACAACCTGCTATATACTTTTCATTTCTACGATCCTTTTGTTTTCACGCACCAGGGCGCCGGATGGAATACGCCACCTATGACGACACTGTCCGGGGTTCCGTTTCCTTACGATGCCGCCACCATGCCACCATGCCCTCCCGACCTTGCCGGCACATGGGTTGAACAGGCAATGAACAGTTACCCTGAGCAGGGAAATGTAGCCTATGTACACTCACTGCTCGATATCGCCATAAATTTCAGGAACAGCCGTAACGTAAACATATTCTGCGGTGAGTTCGGGGTGTATATCCCCAACAGCGATACTGCCGACAGGGTTTACTGGTACCAGGAAGTAAAGGATTACCTTGAAGCCGGCAATATTCCCTGGACAACCTGGGATTACAAAGGCACCTTCGGACTTTTTGAAAAAGGATCGCACGAGGTTTTTGAATCGGATTTGAATGTGCCGTTACTCAACGCGCTTGATTTCAATGTACCTGAACAGCATTCATACATGGTGTTGCCTGATACTACGGGATTCATTATTTATGACGATTATATTGAACAGGGCATTGAAGAAGCTACTTACTCAACCACTACACTCGACTACTATTCAACGCTGTTTCCGAACAACAACTATTATTGCATCTATTGGACCGGGGGCCAGCAATATACAACAGTGGCTCTCGATTTTGTCCCCGACAGAGATTTTTCGCAGCTCGTGGATTCGGCTTTTGCACTCGATATGATTATTCGTGGCAATGTTGCGGGCATCAAGTTCGATGCCCGGTTCATGGATACAAAAACTGACGATCCTAATGATCATCCGTGGCGTATGAGGACAACTTTTCAGGATAACTCGCCACCATGGGACAAGCGCTGGCATCATGTTCATGTACCACTCAAAGATTTCACCGAGCAGGGAGCATGGGACAACGGTTCATGGTACAATCCCGAAGGGAAGTTCGACTGGAAAGCCATTGACCGTTTTGAAATCGTAGCCGAATACGCTTCAATGACTGAAAAGGAATTGTGGTTCGACAATATCATCGTTACAAACCTGGATACGGCCACCATAATCGAAACCGGGACTCTGGGTATTCAGCAGCCATCGGAAGCGCAAGGCTGGAACATTTTGTCAGTTAGCCCGAATCCTGTGAGCAACGAGACCCTGATACGATATTCGCTTACGAAAAGCTGCAGTTTAAGGCTTTCGATTTTCGATTTGCATGGCAGGTTAGTTAAGAATCTTGCTGATCAATACCAAACCGAAGGTAATTATTCTTTACCCTGGAAAGGTGAAGATGTGTCGGGACACAAAGTGCCGGCCGGGATGTACCTTTGCCTGATGGAAACACCACTTTCGAACAAATATGTGAAGATCATTATGCCATAAGCAGATGATGCAACTAGCTGTATTTAAATTTTTTATATCGAATTATCAAATAAAAACCCTCGCTCCCTGTTCATAGCTTTCGCGTAATTCTTTCGGCGTACAGCCCTTCTTCTTCTTGAAAATCCTGTTGAAATTCGAAATATTATTGAAGCCGCAATCGTAGGCTATCTCGCTGATTGACTGGGTTGTTTCGATAAGCAGGCGTGATGCATGCCCGAGCCGTATCTCCGTGAGGCTGTCAACAAACGTCATACCGGTGCGGAGTTTGAAAAACCTGCTGAATGCCGATTCTGTCATACTGGTTATCTTGGCAACATCGGCTAATGAAATTTGTTTCTGGAAATTTTGATGGGTATAAGACATTACTTTATCAATGCGACGGCTGTTGTAAGTATTTTTTTCGAAATTGTTGAACGTAGAATCGCTTAACACACGGTAGTTGCGCGATATTGAGAGGTCGTGAAGTATTGACATGAGTTCGAGCACCGAATCAAATCCCTGTTTCTTACCAAGTCCCATAATACGCGGGGCAAGCTGACGGGCAGTAGAGGTTGAAAAGAGAATTCCGCGTGATGATTTTTCGAGCATATTCCTGATGAAACTCAACTGATTCTTGCGGAGGAACTTATCGTCAAAAAAATCGCGATGAAACTGAATGGTGACCTCAGTGATAGAATCATCAGGGAAGCCATCGCCAAACCATGCATGCTGAAGGTTAGGCCCCACCATTACCAGTTCCGACTCACTGATTTCCTCAATATGGTCGCCAATCACCCGCTTGGCGCCCTTCGCGTTCAGTATCAGGTTGAGTTCAATTTCATCGTGATAATGCAGTGGAAAATCGAAGTCGTTTTTCTTCCTTGAGAAAATGGTAAAGCAGTCGGCCTGCGTAAGCGGGGTTATTTCCCTGAGAATATTTTCGCGCATACAACTTTTTTTTAATGGTTTACAGTCACTTAATAACCATAATCAGACATTTACGCATCCTGCCCTGATATTTCTGGATAAACAACGGCATAAATACTACCATAAAAGTAGTTATAAATCCAATACAATTATATAACTTAAAAATCTTAGATTAACAGCACTTTAATATTTATCTGCCCAAATATTTCCTAATTTTATTTAAACAAAAAGTATTTTATAAGGATAAAAAAGTATTAATGAAACCTAACGTTTGATACAGATATTTACATAAGGTAAAAACGGGGTGCGGAAAAGTTTAAAACACTTCGCCGCAATTCGTTACAAATGGAGTTTACCCGGCAACCCAACCCGATTTATGTCCAGAGCCATTCTGATTTCGGCAATCATTCTCCTGTTTATTTCGGGTACTCATGCCCAGGATAATTTTGTAAAAGCCGGCAACGGAAGGTTCACCATCAATGGCAAACCTTATTACTATATTGGCACCAATTTCTGGTACAGCTCGATCCTCGCCATGAAAGTGAGTCCCGGCAACCGCGACAGGCTGATCCGCGAACTCGACTTCATGAAAAGCATAGGGATTGAAAACCTGCGGATACAGGTAGGAGCCGAAGGGCCTGACGGCGAGCCTTTCAGGGTTACGCCTGCGCTGCAAACCGCCCCCGGCAAATACAACGAAGAACTGCTCGACGGCCTCGATTTTTTGCTCGCCGAAATGGGCAAACGCGGGCAACATGCCATACTTTTTCTCAATAACAGCTGGGACTGGTCGGGAGGCTTTGCGCAGTACCTCAACTGGAACGGTTACGGGCCCATCCCCTACCCAATGGTGAAACCAAATACCTGGCCGCAGTTCATGAAATTTTCAGGACAGTTCCTTAATTGCGAAAACTGCATCAGGCAGTATCACGACTTTGTGAGGTTTATTGTTACCCGCACCAACAGATATAATGGCTTGCAATACAGTGACGATCCCACGGTAATGACCTGGGAAATCGGCAATGAACCACGTGCCTTTTCAAACGAAAACATCCCGGCACTCGAAAAAATGATAAGTGAAACCGCTTCCCTCATTAAGCAACTCGATAAAAATCACCTCGTTACCACGGGTACCGAAGGTCAATGGGGATGCGAAGGATCGCTGGTAGTGTTCGAAAGAATTCACGCCATCCCCCAGATTGATTACCTCACCATGCACATATGGCCCAAGAACTGGAGCTGGCTCGATGCTAAGAATATTCCGGGTACGATAAAACCGAGTATCAGCAAGACCAACAACTACATGAACGATCATATTGCTGTAGCGCGACGCCTTCATAAACCTCTAGTTCTCGAGGAGTTCGGTCTGCCCCGCGACAAGCATGGCTATTCGCCGGCCGAGACAACCAAATGCCGCGACAAATATTATGCGAATGCCTTTGAACAGGTTGTTGATCATGCAAAACGCGGAGATGTACTGGCAGGAGCCAATTTTTGGGGGTATGGCGGCGAAGGACGCCCTCAAAACCTGTACTGGAAGCCCGGCGACGACTATCTCGGCGACCCTCCCAACGAAGAGCAGGGACTAAACTCAGTGTTTAATACGGACTCTTCGGTAGGGGTGATTAAAAAATACAATCAGAAATTGCAGAAGTCACTAACAAAACCATGTCATGAAGTTAACAAGTAGCCTACTCGTTGGAGCTTTTATGCTGACATCATGCAACCTGATTTCAGATTCCGGCACCAAACCCGCTGATAAACAGGCAACGACGGAAACCAGGCAATTGATAAGCACGATGTTTGAACTTACATCCAAAGGCATCATGTTCGGCCACCAGGATGACCTTGCCTATGGCATCGGATGGATAGCCCCGAACGGCAAATCGGATGTTTTCAGGGTTTGCGGCGATTACCCTGCTGTTTTCGGGTGGGATTTGGGACATCTTGAAACTGGTGCTGCCTGTAATCTCGACTCAGTGCCTTTCAGCAGTATGAAACAATGGGCTATTGAAGTGAATGCGCTTGGCGGAATAAATACTTTTAGCTGGCACCTGAACAATCCGGTAAACGACAGCAGCGCATGGAATTTCTCAACCAAAGGAACGGTGAAAAGCATATTACCCGGCGGCGATAAACATGAAAAATTCACGCAGTGGCTCGATAAAGTGGCAAATTTCTTTACTGATCTGAAAGATACAACCGGGAAACCAATACCGGTGATATTCAGGCCTTTTCATGAACACAGCGGCGATTGGTTCTGGTGGGGAAAGAAACATTGCTCGTCACAAGAATATATCCAACTCTGGCAATTTACCTTCAGGTACCTTACTGAAACCAGGCAGGTTCATAACCTGCTTTTCGCCTTCTCGCCATCGGATAATTTCAGGAACAAGGCGGACTTCCTCGAACGCTATCCCGGCAACGAATATGTTGACCTGATCGGTTTCGACATCTACCAGATGCAAAACCAGACAAATAAACAGTTTGCCGGCAAATTGAAGGAGAAACTGGGAATCCTGCACGAAGTTGCAAAAGAGAATAACAAACTCGCCGCCATTACCGAAATCGGGTATGAACAGATTCCCTATCCAACCTGGTGGACCGAAATCCTCTGGCCTGCCATCAAGGATTCAGGAGTGTCGTATGCCCTGTTTTGGCGCAATGCCGCTAACAGGCCCAATCATTTCTACGCTCCTTATCCGGGGCAACAAAGCGAAAAAGATTTCGTTGAGTTATACAAGCTCACTGAGACTCTTTTCCGCAGCGACATTGCCAATTAAACCAATCAAAAAATACTAAAATCCTAAATCATTGACGATGGACGCTTTATATACCGAAAGGCTGAAAAAGATCACTGACAACTACGAACAACTTGTTACACAGAGAAATACAATAATTGAACCTGGCAACGGCATCTTCAGCAGGTTTCAATATCCGGTGCTTACGGCTGCCCATGTGCCTCTGATGTGGCGTTACGACCTTAATCCAGCCACCAATCCGCTGCTTCTCGAAAGAATTGGCATGAACGCCACGTTTAACTCAGGAGCTATTAAGCATAACGGTAAATACCTGCTGGTGGTGAGGGTTGAAGGATATGACCGCAAATCGTTTTTTGCTGTAGCCGAAAGCCCCAACGGCATTGATAATTTCCGTTTTCGCGATTTTCCGGTCCTGATGCCCGAAACAGCCGACCCCGACACCAACGTTTACGATATGCGCCTCACCAGGCACGAAGATGGCTGGATTTATGGTACTTTCTGCACCGAACGCAAAGACCCCAATGCTCCGAAACATGACCTGAGTTCGGCGGTAGCGGCCACGGGCATAGCCCGCACACGTGATTTCGAAACCTGGGAGCGGCTCCCCGATTTAAAGTCTGACAGTCAGCAGCGTAACGTGGTTTTGCATCCCGAATTTGTAAATGGCAAGTATGCTTTGTACACCCGCCCGCAGGACAGTTTTATCGATGCCGGCTCCGGCGGTGGTATCGGCTGGGCCTTGATCGATGACATCACACGGGCAGAAACCAGGAACGAAATCATTATTGACCACCGGTACTATCACACCATCAAGGAACTCAAGAACGGTGAAGGCCCGCATCCCATCAAAACGCCGAAGGGCTGGCTGCACCTCGCACATGGCGTGCGCGGCTGTGCCGCCGGCCTGCGATATGTGCTGTACATGTACATGACCGCTCTGGATGATCCATCGAGGGTCATCGCAAAGCCTGGAGGTTACTTCATGGCTCCCGAAGGCGAGGAACGTGTTGGTGATGTTTCGAATGTGCTGTTCTCGAACGGCTGGATCGCCGATGAGGATGGCACAGTTTACATCTACTACGCTTCATCCGACACGAGGCTGCATGTAGCCGTATCAAGCATCGAAAGGCTTACCGATTACTGCTTCAACACTCCGCCCGACGGTTTCCAGTCAATCACTTCGGTTCAGGCCATCAATGAACTCATCAGAAAAAACAAGGAATACCTTTCAAAAAAATAATACCGGGGGTTACCTGCAAATTCAACACTAAGGCTGACATGCACCTGACATGAACAGGTGCTTTCAATGTAAAAATCAATATGACGACACAAAAACTTTTACTCAGGGAAAAAGTAGGCTATGGCTTCGGCGATATGGCCTCTTCGATGTTCTGGAAGATATTCGGAATGTACTCATTGTTTTTCTATACCGATGTCTTTGGCATCACAGCAGCAGCAGCCGGCACTATGTTCCTGGTTGCCAGGCTGTGGGATTCATTCTTCGACCTTGGAGTAGGAATAGTTGCCGATCGCACCCGTACCCGCTGGGGCAAGTACCGGCCCTATCTGTTATGGTTTGCAATACCCTTTGCAGTGATGGGCGTTATTACCTTTTTTGTCCCCGGCTTCGGGCAGACAGGTAAACTCGTCTATGCATACATCACTTACTCGCTGATGATGATTGTGTATTCCCTTATCAATGTGCCCTATGCCTCGCTGCTTGGTGTAATGTCGCCCGACCCTAAAACACGGAATGTACTGTCATCCTTCCGCATGAGCTTTGCTTTTATCGGCAGTTTTATTACGTTCATGCTGCTGCAGCCTCTGGTGGACTTCTTTGCCAGAACTTTCGATACCGCAAATTTCGAAAATGCAAGGGCGATGGCCGAAACCACTGTAAGGGCATCGGTGAGCAACTCGCCAATCGGCTGGACGTTAGGTGTGGCTTCTATTGGGGTACTCTGTGCTATACTGTTTTTCCTTTGTTTCAGCCTTACCCGCGAACGCGTGGAAGCCGCCAATAAAGAAGAAAACGAAAATGTGTCAGTTAAACAGGATTTAAAACATTTATTGCACAATTCACCCTGGTGGATACTGGTAGGCACAGGCCTGGCAGCCCTGCTCTTCAACGCCGTGCGCGATGGCGTGGCTATATACTACTTTCGTGATTATGTTGGAAGCACATACCAGGTACCTCTTTTTGGCTGGGACATGGCAACCATTTACTTCCTGGTAGGCCAGGCCGCCAACATTGTGGGTGTGGTGCTGGCACCCTCGGTTTCTGCCAGGTTTGGTAAACGCAATACTTACATGGCTGCTATGCTGATAGCCTCGGTACTGAGCGTAGTGTTCTATCTAATCCCCAACAACATAACATGGATATTGATTTTACAGGTCCTGATTTCGGTATGTGCAGGATATGTGCTTCCTTTACTCTGGAGCATGTTCTCCGATATAGTAGATTACCAGGAATACAAAACCAACCGCCGTGCTTCAGGGTTGATCTTCTCCTCTTCATCCATGTCGCAAAAACTTGGCTGGGCACTTGGCGCTGCCCTGGGAGGATGGATTTTAGCGTTGTTTAAGTACAATCCTGATATCATGCAACAACTTCCCCAGACCATCTTGGGCGAGCGCCTGATGCTCAGCATTTTCCCGGCAATATGCGCTTTACTTGCTGTTGCAGGAATGGCTTTCTATCCACTTACTGAAAAGAAAGTGAAAGAAATTTCGGAAGAACTGGAGATAAGAAGAAAAAAGTAAGCCGGTATGAATTTCGGACATTTCGACGATGAGAACCGCGAGTATGTAATCAACAACCCGCAAACTCCCTGGCCATGGATTAACTATCTCGGCAATGAGGATTTTTTCAGCCTCATTTCAAATACTGCCGGTGGATACACCTTCTATAAAGATGCCAAGTTTCGCCGGATAACACGTTACCGCTACAATAACGTGCCGATGGATTCGGGAGGCAGGTATTTTTATATCAACGATGAGGGATTGATCTGGAATCCGGGCTGGAAACCATGCAAAACCGGCCTTGACTATTACGAATGCCGGCATGGCATGAATTACACAACCATAAAGAGTGCAAAAAACGGTATTGAATGCTCCGTTCTGTTTTTTGTACCATTGAAAACATGGGCTGAGGTTCAGAAGCTGACGCTGAAAAACACAACCGACAAGGAAAAAAAACTGAAAGTATTCTCCTTCGTTGAGTGGGCTTTGTGGAACGCAGCCACCGATATGGAGAACTTCCAACGGAACTTCTCGACCGGTGAAGTGGAGATCGAAGGTTCTGTGATTTACCATAAAACTGAGTATAAGGAGCGCCGCGATCATTATGCCTACTATTCAGTGAATGCGCCGATACAGGGATTTGAAACCGACCGGGAAACATTTTTCGGGCTGTACAATGGCTTTGATGAACCACAAACCGTAATAACAGGCAAACCATCAAATTCCGTTGCTCACGGCTGGTCGCCCGTTGCGTCGCATTATCTCGAAATTACGCTTCAACCTGGCGAAACGAAGGAACTCGTTTTTGTGCTCGGCTATGTTGAAAACGCTGAAAATGAAAAATGGGAAAGCAAAAGTTTTATCAATAAGAGAAACGCTAAAACCACCATCGCCCGTTTCGATACGGCATCCAAGGTGGATGAGGCTTTTTGGGAACTGAAAAAATACTGGGACGAACTGCTGGGTGGTTTCATTCTGAAATCAGGCGAAGAAAAGCTCGACCGTATGGTGAACATCTGGAACCAGTACCAGTGCATGATTACCTTCTGTTTTTCGCGTTCAGCCTCCTATTTCGAGAGCGGCATCGGCCGTGGCATGGGCTTTCGCGATTCGAACCAGGACCTCGCAGGCTTCGTACACCAGATTCCCGAAAGGGCACGCGAACGAATCATCGACATCGCTTCGACACAGTTCCCCGACGGCGGCTGCTACCATCAGTATCAGCCACTTACAAAAAAAGGCAACAACGAAATAGGCCAGGGTTTCAATGATGACCCACTGTGGCTGATCTTCGGCACAACCTGTTACCTGAAGGAAACCGGCGATTTCGGCATACTTGATGAACCGGTTCCTTTCGACAATGAACCCGGATCGGAAGTTCCCCTGTTCGAGCACCTCACAGTTTCGTTCAATCATGTTATCAACAACTTGGGGCCTCATGGCTTGCCTTTGATCGGGCGGGCCGACTGGAACGACTGCCTCAACCTGAATTGCTTCTCGAACGATCCAAACGAAAGTTTCCAAACCACCGAAAACAAAACCGAAGGTTCAAAGGCTGAAAGCCTCATGATCGCCGGTTTGTTCGTGGTTTATGGCCGTGAATATATGGACCTGTGCCACCATCTTGGCAAAACCGCGGAGTATGAACGTGCCCGGCTGCATGTTGAAACTATGGTTGAAAGCGTGAAAAAGCATGGTTGGGACGGTAAATGGTTTTTAAGGGCTTATGACTACTTCGGTAACAAGGTAGGATCGCACGAAAATGAGGAAGGCCAGATATTCATTGAATCGAATGGCTGGTGCACGATGGCAGGCATTGGCATGGAAGATGGAATGGTGGACAAAGCCCTCGACTCGGTAAAAGAGCGCCTCGACTGCGAACATGGAATAGTGCTGAACAACCCCGCTTTTACGAAATATTTTATCGAATACGGTGAAATCTCGAGCTATCCCGCCGGTTACAAGGAAAACGCAGGCATTTTCTGCCACAACAATCCCTGGATTATGATAGGTGAAACCGTTCGCGGAAGAGGCGACCGTGCATGGGAATATTTCCGGAAGATTTGTCCCTCATACACCGAGCACCTCAGCGAATTGCACAAAGTGGAGCCGTATGTTTATGCCCAGATGATCGCCGGTAAAGATGCATTTAAACCCGGCGAGGCCAAAAACTCGTGGCTCACGGGAACCGCAGCATGGAACTATTACACCATCACACAGTATATTCTCGGCATCAGGCCCGTGTATAATGGTTTGATGATTGATCCGTGCATTTCAACAGAATGGGACAGCTACCGGGTTACCCGTAAATTCCGCGGAGCAACATACAATATCGAAATTCAAAACCCGAACCATTCGATGAAAGGTGTTGCCACAATAACGGTTGATGGAAAACCCATAGAAGGCAATGTTGTGCCCGTGATGCCTGGCGGCGGAATTTATAAGGTTGAAGTGCTTATGAGGTAATGCAGTAGATGCCCTTTTGTTCAGGTAATTGAAATTATTACTGACTTTGCCATTAACGAGCTTACTTTATAATCGCGGAAGCAAAATATGCATCGTTCCGGGTAAAAACTACGTATGACCTGCGGTACACAAGGCTATCCTTATATGATAAAAAGTCGCAAATGAATCCAGAATACCGAAATATAAAGCTCAGAAATGCCTGTGAAAAGGAACTTACTTTCAACATTCTCCCCTTTTGGGCCGGGAGAATGAAAGACACCGAAAATGGCGGCTTTTACGGGAGAATCTCTGGCGAAAATCAACTGATTCAGGATGCTCCCAAAGGAGGAATACTGAATGCAAGGATTTTGTGGACTTTCTCAGCTGCCTACAGGGCACTGGGTAAAAAAGAGTACCTGGACACAGCACAGAGAGCCAAAAACTATCTTTTTCAGCATTTCGCAGACAAAGAATTCGGGGGCACATACTGGGAAGTTGACTCAAAAGGGAATCCGCTGGATACGAAAAAGCAGATATACTCCCAGGCTTTTTGCATCTATGCGCTTTCGGAATACTTCAGGGCGACAGGTGAACAGGAAAGCCTGGATTTTGCCATCGAACTCTTTCAACTTATTGAGCAATACAGTTTTGACCCCGAATACAAGGGCTATTTTGAAGCCTACAGCCGCGATTGGAAATTGCTCGACGACCTCCGCCTGAGCGACAAGGATGCCAACGAAAAGAAAACCATGAATACGCACCTGCATATTCTGGAAGCCTACACCAATCTGTACCGCGTTTGGAAAGATGCAAAGCTTTCCCAACAACTCCGCGGTCTGATTGAAGTGTTTTTCGAGCACATTGTTAATAAAAAGACCTGGCATCTCAACCTGTTCTTCGATGAATTCTGGACATTGAAATCGTCCGACATCTCTTACGGACATGATATTGAATGCTCCTGGCTTTTGTTTGAAGCCGCTGAAGTGCTGGGAGATGAAGAAATCCTGAAAAAAGCCGGAGAAGTTTGTATCAATATCCTGAGAGCTTCACTAGAAGGATTACAGCCCGATAACAGCCTGCTCTATGAGATGAAAGCCAATGGACATACTGATACTCAGCGGCATTGGTGGGTTCAGGCTGAGGCCGTAGTCGGATTGATAAACGGTTACGAGCTAACAGGCGACAAACTCCTGGCAGAAAAAGCAGGAGAGGTTTTCCACTATATTATTGATAATCTGGTTGATAAACAAAACGGCGAATGGTACTGGGGCGTATATGCTGATGGCAGCATCAACAAAATCGACGATAAAGCCGGCTTCTGGAAATGCCCGTATCATAACAGCCGTATGTGCCTCGAAGTTATGCGCAGGGCAGAAAACATCACAGCGAAACAGTAACAAATTCAAAACCATAAATAAATCAAGCATGAGAACCAATTATTTGATCCTCACCTCTATAGCATTGCTCCTGAGCGTTTTGCCGGGTTGTAAAAGCAAGCAGTCACCCAAACTACATTCTTCGGCTGAAATCGATTCGCGGGTCGATAAGTTGCTTTCGCAGATGACTATAGAGGAAAAAGTAGGCCAGATGACACAGGTCACCCTTGATGTGATTTCGGTAACCGAAAACGGTAAAGTTGTTGAACCTCAACGCATTGATACGGCTAAACTCCGCGAGGCTGTAATCACCAAGCATGTAGGTTCGATCCTCAACGTAACCAAGAACTGCTTTTCGCGTGAGCATTGGTACGAAATCATTTCCGCCATCCAGGAAATGGCAAAACAAACACCGAACAAAATCCCGGTACTGTATGGTATCGATGCCATTCACGGCAACAATTACGCAGAGAAATCCATTCTCTTTCCGCAACAAATAGCCATTGCCGCAACCTGGAACCCGACGCTTGCCGAACAGGCTGCATCCGTCACCGCTTACGAAACCCGTGCTGCGGCTATCCCCTGGAACTTTTCACCAGTGCTCGATATCGGGCGTAAAGCTTCATGGCCGCGCATTTGGGAAACCTTTGGCGAAGATGTTTACCTCGCTAAGCAAATGACAAAGGCGATGGTACGGGGATATGAGGGCGACAACGTTGCCGACAAGTACAAAGTGGCATCGTGCATGAAACATTTCATGGGTTATGGGTTCCCGCTTTCGGGCAAAGACCGCACACCCGCCTGGATACCTGATAATTACCTCCGTGAATATTTTCTACCTACGTTTACTGAAGCCATTGATGCCGGTTCACGCACCATTATGATCAACTCCGGGGAAATCAACGGTGTTCCGGTTCATGCCAGTCATTATATACTCACTGAAATCCTGCGCGATGAACTTGGTTTTGAAGGCATTGCTGTTAGCGACTTTGAAGATATCATACGCCTGCACACCAAACATCATGTAGCTGCAACTCCCAAAGAGGCTGTGAAAATGGCGGTATTGGCCGGCGTTGATATGAGTATGGTGCCCTATAACTATAGTTTTTACGATCTTCTGCTTAAACTTGTGAAAGAGAACGAAGTTCCTGAGTCCCGCATTGATGAAGCAGTTCGGCGAATCCTGAAATTGAAATTCGAACTTGGCCTTTTCGAACATCCATATTACCCGGCTGAAGATTATCCCGATTTCGGATCGGAAAAGCACCGCCTTGCAAGCCTTGAAGCCGCCCGTGAATGCATCACACTGCTGAAAAATGATAATTCAGTGCTTCCGCTGCCAAAGACAGCCAAGGTGCTTGTGACAGGTTTCGCAGCCAACACCATGGTGTGCCTCAACGGCGGGTGGTCGCGCTCATGGCTCGGTAACGATGCCGATCAGTTCGATTCCGACAAGTTTACCATTCTAGAATCCATTCAGAACAAGATTGGTGAAAAGAATGTTTCGTGGGCTGAAGGAACTACCTTTGACTCACTGACTGATATCAACAAAGCCGTGCAACTGGCACGATCGGTTGATTATGTAGTGCTTTGCCTCGGCGAGATGTCGTATGCCGAATCGCCTGGCTGCATTGGCGACATGTACCTGCCTGATGCGCAGGCTCAACTGGCGAACCAACTGGCTGCGACAGGCACACCGGTAATACTTGTCCTTACCGAAGGCCGTCCAAGGCTTATCAGCAAATTTGCCGAAAATTTGGATGCTGTTGTGATGGCATATCTTCCCGGAAATGAAGGCGGGCCGGCCATTGCCGATGTTCTCTTCGGCGATGTGAATCCCTCGGGGAAATTACCTCTCACATACCCTCGGGAACCCAATGCACTTGTAAATTACGATGTTAAGTTCACCGAAATTGTGCCGGATATAATCTCCGTGCCGCAGTTTGAATTCGGTTCAGGATTGAGTTATACCACTTTCACCTACTCTAATCTTGTTTTTTCTCAACAGGAATTTACCCTCAACGACTCATTAAAAATCAGTATTGATGTTGCCAACACCGGCAGCAGGAAG
>JAKLFM010000004.1:0-76978 GCA_022711175.1 Bacteroidota bacterium
TATTACCTGCGGAATGGCATCCAGTTCCTGGGAATTGGGCTGCTTGATGTTGTCCCAATTACTGCCGAAATTACTGTCGAAAGCCGTAACACCTAATTGCTGTGAGCGAACGAATGTCGAAGAGGAAGGAGTTGTCCAGTTGACTGCAAGCTGGTAAATCCACAGCTGGTCAGAACCTCCGGCGATAGCGTCATCATTGATGGTGATAAATAGCCCGGGGTTTCCTGTGGGTGCAGCAACGCCATCATTATCAACAGGTGGCACACACATAAAACCGTCAACGGTTGTTGGCCGCCAGGCATTATCAAAACCAAGATACTGGGCTGTACCGCCCGTGAGCATCTGCGAACGCTGGAATACATAAATATCTTTCTTCCCTGCACTCGAATTATTGGTTCCCATATAATAGCCATCCGGCCATATCGACATTTTCTCATAATCGGGCATATCGTCAACATCAAACGAATATCGGTACCATGATCCCGTAGGGTCGTTGGTTTGAGAAACGGCCATCAGCATATAGTCGTTGGTGCCGCTGACTGAAAACTCACAGGCAACCCAGCGGTCGGCCATTTCATCGTAGAGAATTACAGGGTCGCCATCATTATATGTTGCCCCCGTCACGCCCGAAAACAAGGTGTTCATATTTGAAGGCCCTGCTACCAACGTACCGGTCTTATTGTAAATAGCATACACGCAATTGATGGTCTGCATGTAGTGATTAGGTCCGGCTGTGCCGTTGCAATCCGATGGGTAATACGGCGATGTCTGGCCATTGAAATTCACGATTGGCGCCCTTGGAGGCTGGGTTTTCCCGTTGTCTTTTTGCCAGGCTTCATCAGCCCCTTTTGGAAATGCAATGGCTTCGAACGGGTACGAACGATCTTTCAAACCCTCATTGCGGGGTTTCATTGCATCAACTTCCATTTTTTGCCATTCTTCGTCAGTAAGCACCGGAGCATCACGTAATGGCTGCGAGAGCCCGTGAAACTGACCCACGCCAATAAATGAGGGGCCTACCGGTTTATCCTGAGCAAAGGTTGCAGCATACGCAGTAAAAATGAATGCGACGAGTAAGAGATACTTTTTCATGATTGACTGGTTTGGTGAACAATTGATTAAAACTGGTTAAATATTGATGTAAATATAGTTTATAAACGAAGTTTTCCTTATGCATATGCTGAAAACTTTTTAACCGGTTTACTTACAGGCTGTTCGGCAAGCACAAGCCCTGATGGCAAACATTGCAGCCATATTGCACTACTATAAATGCAAATCATTGCTGCGCACAACAATACGGGCAATTAAAACGATAACAGTAGATAAAACTAGGAGCGGCTAACAGAAGGACTGGATTCCATCACATCTTTGAGTTTGGCGGCAAGCATGTTGACAAAATTCTGCAAAGGGGTTGTCGCCATCATCGCCATGAATTGATTCATATCGGCATCAATGGCCATGCGTGTTTCGGTTGCGTTTTCCGATTGGTAAATCAGATCGCAAACGAAAGAGAACTTGAATGGCAGTTTGCCCTCGCCAATCATTGTTACTTTCGAATAGGGAATTTTCTCGGTTATTCTGAGTCCAAGCGTGGCCAGACCTTTTATCTCGAAGGAGCAAGAATCGGTATCTGCCTGGTAGTTCACTACCTGCTCAGGCATAAGATGCCCGAAATTATTGAAATTGGTGATAAAACTGAATATCTCCGCACCCGAGGTATTTATGGTTACCGGATCGCTTGAAATGACTTTGCTCATTTATCAAGCCCCCAGGTTTTCGGGTTTTCGCGCCACTGAATCAGCGACTGCAGGTCGGTATTCTTGATATAACCCTGCTCTAGCGCTTTTTTTATCAGAAAATCGTAATTGGTGAGCGTTTTAAGCACACAGCCGGAATCTTTAAAGTTTTGTTCGGCATCGGGCAACTGATAGGTAAAAATGGCAACCATTCCTTTTACATTGCATCCGGCATCGCGCAAAGCCTGAACAGCATTAAGACTGCTTTTTCCGGTCGAAACCAGGTCTTCAACCACAACAACCGACTGACCGCTTTCAACAACACCTTCAATGAGGTTCTCGAGCCCGTGGCTTTTTTTCTCCGAACGGACATAAACAAACGGCAAACCCAACTCCTGGGCTACAAGTGCTCCCTGGGCTATCGCCCCGGTTGCCACACCTGCGATAATATCAACAGTACCAAATACTTCGGTGATATACTTTACAAACTCCTGCCTGATGTATGTTCTGATTTTTGGATAGGAGAGTGTTTTGCGGTTATCGCAGTATATCGGCGATTTAATGCCCGAAGCCCAGGTAAAAGGATTATTGTTGTCGAGTTTTATTGCTTTAATTTGCAACAGGTATTCGGCTGTTGCAAGTGCGGTTTCTTCAAAATTTATTCTCATGGCGCAAAGGTACAGAGTTTTTGTTGATCGGAAAGAAATTGAGTTTTCAGAAGATATAAACACACCCGGCTCAAGCCTTAATGTATTGGTTGTAAATTACATATCCCAGGTTCAATTATCGCATGATTTCATTGATTTTTTGCATAATAACGAGCATTCGCGCCTTATTGTTTTAGCCGGCGACAGATTTAATAAAGCAATAGCTGATTTCAAGGCTCTTTTTCGGGAGATTGCTGCTGCTGGCGGCATTGTACGCAGTCTGCAGGGAGAATTTCTTTTTATTAAAAGGCATGGTTTATGGGATTTACCCAAAGGCAAACTCGAAGAGGACGAAAAGCCCGAAAAAGGAGCCTTGCGGGAAGTAATGGAAGAAACCGGTCTTTCAAAACTAAAGATCACTCGTTACCTCCGGCCGACATTTCATATCTATACCGATAAAAAAGGCAGTTTTATTTTAAAAGAAACCTCCTGGTATGAAATGTTGTTCGATGGCAACGAAGACGCAATTCCGCAACTTACCGAAGATATAACCGAGGTGCGTTGGTTTTTGGCTGATGAACTGCCCGAAGCTGCCGGCAACACATACTCATCGATCCGTGAATTGCTGAGTGAATACCTTGGTACCGGATTATTGCCTGATGCATGATTTTCTCGTTACATTTGTAAAAACATTGCTATGAAAACCGCAGTATTTCCCGGCTCATTCGACCCGATCACAAAGGGGCATGAATCGATTGTTCGCCGCGCCCTTCCGCTTTTCGATCATATCATCATAGCCATCGGCACCAACCAGGATAAAACCGGCTATTTCCCTCTCGATAAAAGGTTGCATTGGATCGGGCAGGTATTCGGCGATTGCAGGCAGGTAAGTGTTGAAAGCTACACTGGTCTCACGGTTGATTTCTGCAGGCAGAAAAATGCCTTGCACATCATCAGGGGATTACGTACATCGGCCGATTTCGAGTTTGAAAGGTCGGTGGCACAGGTCAATAAACGACTTGAACCGTCGATTGAAACGGTTTTCCTGCTTACACAACCCGAATTTGTGATGATTACCTCTTCAATTGTTCGTGAAGTTCATAAGTACGGTGGCGACATCAGCCAGTTTATCCCCGCAGCAGTCAAAATAGACTAAGCCTCCGAAAAATTACCGGTTACCCTGAAAAAGGAGAAATGGACTTTCCCGTACCGGCGTTCCTCCACAAAATTGGCATGCGAAACAAAAGATTTGAATGCATCATGTTCAATCACAAGCCATCCGTCGGACTCAAGAAGTGAATGGCCGAAAATCAGATCGGGTATTGTGATGGTTTCCTGCAAGTCGTAAGGCGGATCAGCGAAAATGATATCGAACTTGCCGGATGAGGTTTTAAGGTATCCGAACACATTACCCCTGATAGTGAATAGATCGTTGAATCCCATATCAAGTGATGATTTACGGATAAATTCAACACACTTTGCATTTTGGTCAATGGCAACTACTTCAGTTGCCCCCCGCGATGCAAACTCAAGTGAAATGTTACCTGTGCCGGCAAAGAGGTCGAGCACCCTAACAGTCTCGAAATCAATACGGTTGTTGAGTATATTAAAAAGACTCTCCTTCGCGAGATCGGTGGTTGGGCGTACAGGCAATCCTTTTGGAGGATGTAAAATTCTTCCGCGGAATTTTCCGGCAATTATGCGCATGTTGATACAGTGAGAATGATGAAATATCGGCTGAAGGAGATATCGGACAGAGCCGGTGAAAGTTTAATTTCTCCGGGCATTGCAGGAAATCCGGTACTACCAAGATAGTTGGAAATCAACCGATGAACTTTGGATCCTTGGGTAAAATTGCCCGTCAGCCACACAGGTGTATCTTGTTCGGGCTTTAGCTGGTTGGCTACAAAAACTGCGTAGTAAGCGGCATCTTCTGCTGTATGTATGGCAAAGTCATTGCAATACAACAAATTGTCCTCATTAAGAACAAATATTTTCAGGCTGTTACTATAAGAATGCAAATAGACTTCAAGTGGCGAATCCAACGTTCTCCCTTTCAATAAGTTGTTAATCAACAATCCATTAGCACTCAGCACAGGAGAGTCTTTAAAATGCACACGGGCAAAACTGGCTATCACTGCAGGCAAGCCATAAACATTATAAGCATCGAGGTTACGAATGTATTGATTCTTAATAAGTTCACCCGTATTCAGATGATAATTGAGCAGGTAATACTTCTCTCCGTCATCAGTCTTATAATAAGCCCCTGGTATTATAACATTCCGCTCTGAATAATAAACCAGCCTGACATTATTCAACGGCAAGTGCTTATCATTCAATTCTTTGAAAACCTGTTCCAGGCTTAATCGGTATAAATCACTGCCGCTTTCGGTGAATACCTGGCCTGGCAGCAGGTCAAACTGGTAATGAAGGAGTGCGACTAAAAAATTCGTTTCCTTGTTAAATAACGAAATAAAACATCCATCCCCAGTGAAGAGAATGGATGTAAGGATATGATTTTCATCGCTGTGGCTCAAATCCGGGTCGAACAAGCACAACTTGCATGACCATCCGGTAGAGCGGCTGTTATTCCCAGTTTCCGTCGGTTGAAGCATCTAACATTGAACCTACTTTGAGGCCGGGGAACTTATTTTTATCTTCCATTTCTTTCTTCAGGTTGATAACCAACTGATTGTTCAACCCTTTTGAATAAAACTCCAATGGCGCCGATGCTTCGAAAACCGAAACTTTTACACCACCTTTATCGATCTGGCCTGCGAGAAGGTTAAATTTTTCGCCGTTAGAATAAGGAACAAGGTTAAGTTCTTCAATTTTATATGCTTTTTTGGCATAAATCGAATCGAAAATACTTACAAAGCCGATTGTGTCATTAATGGTCCTTGTGAAAGTAGTATCCTTTGGATCGGGAATAATTTTAACTACCGGAATCTTGCCGCTGCGGATAAACTGAACAAGCGTATCGAAACTTGCTGTATAACGCTTGTTGAGGTGTTTGTAAAGTTGTTCGGCGGTACGGATATCCTTGAGTTTATCGATCACAACATCGCCCCTGGCCGAAAGTTCTGACTTAAACTTTACGGGTGTATTAATACTGCGGTAAATGAGAAAGGCCAGCACAACAATAACCAGTGCCAGAATAATTTTTAGGAGACTACTCTTCATGTTGAAAGTTTTTTGGATGATATGTACTATTGTTTAGTAAACTCCGCTTAAATTCCGGTTTTTGCCGGCTATTGAGTTGTGCAAATGTAGAATAATTTTCAAAATATTATCCATCGGAGTTACCGATTTTTTACATTGCAATTCATAGCCCCGGCAGCTCGTTAAACAGAGCACTTGTTGTTTTTATCCCATTATCAAATCCGGTTTTCGAGCTTTCTTTACCAAATTTTTTTTGGAACGCTTTTTGTTAATATGAAAAAAAATAACTGTGAATCGTGTAAAATTATATTTTTGCCATTCCGGTTACTAAATTAAACCCTTATCAATCAGTAATTAAAACGACTTTGACAATGAAAAAACTCTTTGCTGTTCTTCTCATGGCTTTTCTCACCTTTCAGGCAGGAAGCCTTTATTCACAAACGCTCCAGGAGGCATCAGACGCTTATGCCAAAGCCAAGGAATTAATCAGTACCGACCTGCCGGGCGCCATCAGCGGTCTTGTTAATGTTGCCGGAATGTGTGATAAAATAGGTGCCGAAGCCAATGACCTGAAAAAGATTGTAACCGGCGCCATCCCTGACCTTCAGTATTCGCTGGCAAATAATTTCCTGAAAGAGAAAAAATACGACGAAGCCATAGCCGCTTTTGAAAAAACATCCGAACTGGCAGCACTTTACAACGATACCGAGAAGCCCGGCAAGGTGCAGGCTCAGTTACCCAGGATCTATTATGCAAAGGGTCTCGAGCAATTTAAAGCCGAAAATGTTGACGGCGCGCTTGCCAGCATCGAAAAAGCCACCAGCCTCGATCCTGAATACACCAAGGCTTTTTATACCAAGGGGCTGATTTACAAGAAAAAGGACGATGCCGCCAATATGCAGGTTGCACTTGATAAAGCGATTGAACTTGCCACCAAGGAAGGTGATACCACAACTTCGGCAAAAGCAAAGGATGCTATGGCGACCAGCCTCTTAGCTTCGGCAAACAAATCGCTCACTGCCAAGAAATATCCTGATGCCATTAAATCGGCTACATCGTCGCTCAACTACAGCACTACCAAAAGCAGCACGTACCTTATCCTTACTCTGAGCTACAACGCCACTTCAAAATTCGACCTGGCTATTGATGCTGCAAAAAAAGGCCTGGAACTCGAAACCAAACCCGAAAAACAGGTTGATTTTTACTTTCAGCTTGGCAAATCTTATGAAGGAAAGAAAGACACTGCCAATGCATGTGCAAGCTTCAAAAAGGTTACCACCGGGCCCAATAAACCGGCTGCTGAGTATGAGATAAAAACCGTGCTCAAATGTAATTAGTACATTGATAATGAAATGTTAAGCCAGGCACAGTCCTGGCTTTTTTTGTCCTGTGGCTGCTCGCGGTACCTATAGCAAAACGATGATGAGAATGCTTGCCAGCAAGATCACTCCAAAGCCGGCCATCAAAAAAGGTCTTACTTTTTTGCCTCCCAGAACAAGTCCATAAACCAGTTTCAGAATATTGTTGCTCAAAATAGCCTGCATGGTCGCTATTGCAGTCATACTTATGCCAACACCAAATTTCCCCTGGAAAAGGTTAATAAGGAAAGGATCGATATCAGTAACGCCAACAATATAAGCCAACGCCTGTAAACCGTTCGTCCCGAAGCGTTTCACGGTAAAATAGGTGATAAAGCTCATGGCAACAAATAACAGTGTAAAAATAATGGCAATCCTGAATTCGAGAGGATTCACATTTTCGCCTACAACCGGCGGTTTGATTGAATTTGTATCACTTCGGAAATAGAGAATTACCAGAGCGGTTGCCACCGAAATTCCCGTCATCAGCAAAAACCAGGGCAACAACAAAAGAAAAAGGTCCATATTAAAAATGGCCATGAGAATGGCAATGCGCAGGTACATCATGGCTGTGGCCAGGATTACCCCTGCTGCAAAATGCCTTTGCCCGTAAACCAGGTTTCGGCTTTGCTTTGCCAGGACGATAGTAGTAGCCGTGCTGCTGTATAAGCCGCCAAGTATCCCGGCAACAATGATCCCCGAATCGTTGAACACGAACTTGCGAAGCAGGTACGACAGGTATGAAATGCTTGAAATTACCACCACCGCGAGCCAGATACGGTAAGGCGTGAGATCAAGAAAGGTTACGAAGGGCTTATCAGGGATAATGGGAAGAATGATGCCGGCAATTGCCAGGAATTTCCCCAGCGTAATAAACTCTTCGCGATTTACTTTTTTCGAAAATGTGTTTAAAGGCTGTTTGAGCTCGGTCAAAACCAGGACAATGACATAAACCAGCAGGAACAGCCATACAGGCTGCGTACACAATATTGCTGATAGTGAATAAGTTATAAGGGCAATGAATATGGTGGTTAAACCAAAATCTTCGTAATGGACAATTTTATTGTAGTAGTTAACGGCAAGCAAAACGGCGACGATACCGAGCCCGATGAAGTAAAGCATATGTGAGGCGTCGGCAATCCAGAAAATATATCCAAGTATGCCGATAAAGGTGAAAGTACGGTCGGTGCCGAAACTTGAGTCCTTTGCATTATCGTGCGACTCACGCATTGCTTTCTGCGAAAGCCCGATAATGAGCGAAAACAAAGCTATGACCGTAATTTCGAAAAGTTGTCGCGGGATGATTTCAAAAAAAGTATCCATACAAACACTATTGAGGTGCTTTTATCGTACTGTAAATCTACGACATTTCATCAGCAATCTGCAGCATTCCGTCAAAGGGTGGAATTTCGTTCAGGAAAACATACAGGCGGTTCTCAAAGTCGATGCGGCAGCAGTAATGCTCAAGCCCGTTGGTGACAAGGAACAGAGGCGCTTTGATAGTGAGGTTGTAGCGGGCTGCCTGGTCAAAAACAGATTCACTGATCTTTACACCCGGCGCTTTGCATTCGGCCAGTAAAAGCGGGCGGATATTACGATCGAAAACCACCAGATCGAAACGCTTTACCAGCTTATTTACTTCCAGTTTTTTCTCTATAGCTATCAGGTTCGCCGGAACTGATTTTTGAGAAAGCAAATAAGCACTAACATGTTGTCTCACCCATTCTTCGGGGGTTAATATAATATACCTGTGCCTGATGAAATCATACACTTCGGTCCTGCCGTTGCTTTCACGCAACGAAAGCGCTGCGTCCGGCAAATTCAAGGGCGGGTAAGGCGACTGCATGATAATTTGACCTTTTGGATGTTCAGGCACACGCAAAGATGGCATAAAAAAGCTAAATTTGCCCACATCAAATGCGATTTCATGAAGACAAAACAGGATATTGTTGAAAACTGGCTACCCCGATATACCGGTACCCAACTTGATGAATTTGGAAACTATATTTTACTCACCAATTTTAGTAGCTACCTTGAAGAGTTTGCTGCCATCAACAATGTGGAAATCAAAGGTATAGGCCGTTCGATGCCGAGTGCTACCGCCGGTCAGATCACCATGATAAATTTTGGAATGGGAAGCGCCAATGCAGCCACTATCATGGATCTGCTGAGTGCAATCCAGCCAAAAGCCGTCCTTTTCCTTGGCAAATGTGGCGGATTGAAACACCGCAGTCAGCTTGGTGACCTTATTCTGCCAATAGCGGCCATTCGTGGCGAAGGGACTTCTGATGACTATTTCCCTCCCGAAATACCGGCACTGCCGGCGTTCAGCCTTCAAAAAGCCATCTCAACCACTATTCGTGATTTTAACCGTGATTACTGGACGGGAACAGTTTATACCACCAACCGAAGGGTTTGGGAATATGATGAGCATTTTAAAGATTACCTTCGCGAAACCCATGCCATTGGCATCGATCTTGAAACCGCCACCATCTTCATTGTCGGGTTTGCCAACGAAATTCCTACCGGTGCCTTGCTTCTTGTTTCGGATCAACCGATGATTTCGGCCGGTATAAAAACCGAAAAAAGCGACCAGATGGTTACTGAGAATTTTGTTTCCGACCACCTGAAGATTGGTATCGAATCGCTTAAACAACTTATCGAAAAACGACTCACCGTTAAGCATCTGCGTTTTTAATACTTTTTGCCTGGATGAAAGTTACGGTAAACCAGCTTTTTAAAGATCTCAAGGCACACAAGTATCAGCCTGTTTACCTCATTCACGGCGAGGAGCCCTACTACATTGATTTAGTCACCGATTTTGTTGAACAAAACATACTGGCAAGTCCCGAAAAAGAATTTAACCAGGTGATTGTTTACGGGCGCGATGTAAACACCCAACAGGTTGTAAATCAATGCAAAGCATACCCAATGATGGGTAACCTACAGGTAGTAATATTGCGCGAGGCACAGGACATGGATTTGCGCAAAGGTGAAAATTACAAACCCATGCTGGCTTATATGCAAAGTTCTTCGCCGCATACCATGCTCGTAATTGGTTTTAAGTACAAAAAGCCGCCCGCCGAATGGATTAAATATGCTGATAAGGCTGCAAACTGTACTTTGGTAGAATCGCCAAAACTTGCTGATTACAAGCTCAATGAGTGGATAGCTGAGAGAGTAAAAGAGCAGGGATATTCCATTACTTCGAAAGCCTGTAATATGTTATCGGAATTTCTTGGCAATGACCTCGAAAAAATTGTGAATGAACTTGGCAAACTCTTTATCAATCACGATAAAGAAAAACCTATATCCGAAAATATCATTGAAAAATATATTGGTATAAGCAAAGATTACAATTCTTTCGAACTGATTAATGCCATAGCTGCCCGTGATGTTTCAAAAGCCCACCGCATAGTTTTTCATTTCGCCGATAATCCCAAGGAAAACCCCATCTTTAAGATCATCCCCATATTGCAGGGTTTCTTTACAAAAATTCTGCTGTACCATTCGCTGCCCGACAAAGGCCATGGCAATCCCGAAAAAGCTCTTAGGGTTTATTCCGGCGCGCTTCAGCAATACGTGAATGCTTCAAGGCTCTACTCGCCAGGGCAATGTATCAAGGCTATATCGCTGTTGCGAACATATGCCGCGCGGGCTGTAGGGATCGAAAACAGCAGCACCGAAACACCTGAACTGCTTAAAGAACTGGTGTTCAGGATAATGAATTAAGGAGACATATCATAGTGTTCAATGTTTGAACTCTACTATCTGTTTCCAGGTTTCGGCCACTCCACTGAACTTTTTCCAACGATTTGAGTTTAAAGTGCACTCATTATAAATTTCATGCATACAACCCCAAAAAAGCCTGCCGTTAAACTTACCGAGGTAAAAATAACATCGAATGTTGAGATCGCACCGTCGGTTTTCCTTCTGTCGTTCATGCGCGATTTTTCATTTAACGCCGGGCAGGTACTTGGCATTACAAACGACCCGTCCGAAGACGCCCGCTTATACAGCATTGCAAGCGGTGAAAACGATCCTGAAATCAGTATTCTGTATAATATTAAACCAGGCGGCAAGCTTACACCTCCGCTATCGCACCTCATTCCCGGAAATTCATTGTGGATAACCGCACCTTTCGGTAGTTTTGCTGCCGACAATAAACCCGCTTACTGGATTGCCGCAGGCACCGGCATAGCACCGTTCCTCAGCATGTTCCTTTCGGGATATGGCAACGATAATATTCTTATTCATGGCGGCCGTGCCATTGAGTCGTTCTATTTCAGTGACAAATTCATTCCCGCGCTCGGAAGTAACTATATCAGGTGTAGTACTGTAGTATCCCTGAATGGCATTTATCACGGCAGGGTGACCACCTATCTCGAAAACATTAACGACCTGCCGCCCGATCGAAAATACTACCTGTGCGGAAGCGCCGAGATGGTGGTTGACTGCAGGGAAATACTGCTTTTAAAAGGAATTCCATTTAACAACATTGTTGCCGAAATTTATTTCTGATATGCTGTTATATTTGTCGCTGTAAATAAACCTGATGAATTCAACAGGCAATCTTCCCGACAAAACAGGCCTTCTTGGCAAAACGCCCGAAGAACTGAAAGCTATTGCCCTAAACCTGGGATTACCTGCTTTTACCGGCAGCCAGGTTGCTTACTGGTTGTATAAAACCGGCGTCAGGTCGTTCGACGAGATGACTAATCTTTCGAAACAGGCTCGTAACCTGCTTAACGAGAATTATTCCATGGGAATCAATGAGCCTGTGAATGTTCAGGTTTCAGCTGACGGCACCAAAAAGTACCTCTTCGGAACCCGCGGCGGAAAATTCATCGAAACAGCATACATCCCCGATGAAAAGCGACATACACTATGTGTTTCGTCGCAGGTGGGATGCAAAATGGGATGCCTGTTCTGTATGACGGGCAAGCAGGGATTTCAGGCTCATCTTACTGCCGGCGAAATTCTTAACCAGTTACGCAGCATCCCCGAACGAAGCCTGATCACAAATGTTGTATTCATGGGCATGGGTGAGCCTTTTGATAATCTTGATGCGGTTATGCAGGCTCAGGAAGTGCTTACTGCCGAATATGGCTTTGCCCTCAGTGTGCGGAAGGTCACCGTTTCGACCATAGGCATAGTTCCCGGCATGGATTATTTTCTGAAAAACAGCAAATGCAACCTTGCGGTAAGCCTGCACTCTCCTTTCGACGATGAAAGGCGCAGGCTGATGCCGATTCAGCATGTATATCCCATCAAAGATGTGATTGATACCATCAACCGGGCCGATTTGGGGAAATATCGACGTGTTTCGATGGAATACATTGTTTTTAAAGATGTTAATGATACTCCGAGGCATGTAAAAGAACTTGCACGCCTGCTCAACAAAACCCGCTGCCGCATCAACCTCATCAGGTTTCACAAAGTACCGGGCGTACCTCTCGAGGGCAGCAGTGAAGAAAGGATACTGGCTTTTCAGCGTGCCCTTAACGACAAAGGCATCACAACTACCCTTAGAGCATCGCGCGGCCTCGACATTGAAGCAGCTTGCGGACTGCTTTCGACAAAAGCACTCGTTAAAAAGGAAATTACGGACTACTGATCGGCATACTTTATTATCTTTGACGCCAAATAATTGTTGTTTATCAACTATTCATGATCCAGAATAATCGTATTATCGTTGTTGAGGATTCGGAAGCTGACCGCTTGCTCTTTACCAAATATCTTCATCAACTGGGTTACGAAGCTCTTTGTTTTAAACACGGCAAAGAACTAATTGATGCAATCGTCAACCTGCCATCGTCAGTTATTCTTATGGATGTTGAACTGCCTTTTCTCACCGGATTAGAGACCAGTAAGCATATCCGCGAATTTTGCGAAGGCAATGGGAGGCGTTTTGTTATCATTGGTATTACAGGGCACGAAGCAGTTGAAATAGCCGATGAGATTGCTGTTTCGGGTTTTGACGATTGCTTGCACAAGCCTGTATCGCGCAAAGACCTGGAAACTAAGCTGCATCAGTATATACAGAAATCGGCATTTTGCCAGGCCGAAAACCATTTGGAAAACACAAATTCATCAGGCCAGCTTTATTCGCTCGAAAGGCTCGAAACCGACGACCAGGAGTTTATACGGTCGATTGTACGGATGTTTTGCGACAGCACGCCGGAGTTTATCAGTAACATTAAAGTTGCTTATGAGCAGCGCGACTGGGAGACCATTCGCCAGGTGGCTCACAAACTTAAACCACATTATCTCTTCTTTTCCATCGACGGCGTTTCGGAGATTCTTCATACCATCGAAGAGTTGGCCCGTGCCGGAAAGGATGACATAAGGTTGCCCGAAATGCTTGAATGTGTTGAGCGTACAAGCAGAATCGTGATAAAACAAATGGAACAGAACATCATGTCGGGCAGCGAAAGCTAATGGCAATCTATTTCCATCCACACATTTATACATAATCATGTCAGGCCTTCGGCCTGCTGAAATTCCAATTGATCCATGAAAAACCTTACCGAAGGTAACAGCGGCAAACTTATACTGCAATTCGCGGTGCCTATGCTCATCGGCAATGTTTTTCAGCAGATGTATAACATTATTGACAGCATCGTTGTTGGCCGCTATGTGGGCAAGGAAGCGCTTGCGGCAGTTGGAGCTTCGTTTCCGCTGATTTTTATGCTTGTGTCTTTTGTGATCGGCATTTCGATGGGTTCAACCATTATGATTGCCCAGTATTTCGGCGCCAAAGACTTGCGCAATGTAAAGCGGACCATGGATACGATGTATGTTTTCCTGTTCTTTGCTTCTATAGCGCTTACAGTGTTGGGAATCTTGCTGAGCACACCGATCTTCAGGCTAATTAACCTTCCCGATGATGTTATGCCACAGGCTGTTACATATTTCAACATCTATCTCACCGGAATGGTTTTCTTTTTCGGTTTTAACGGTATTTCGGCAGTGCTAAGGGGGTTGGGCGACAGCAAAACGCCCTTGTATTTCCTGATCATTTCAACAATTATGAACGGGATTCTCGCTGTACTTTTTGTCGGCGTTTTCAAGTGGGGAGTTGCAGGTTCGGCATGGGCTACGGTAATTGCCCAAGCCGGTGCCTTTATAACCGGGATCATCTACCTTAACCGTACTCATGAAATAGTACAGTTGAAATCGTGGAGGCTTGAGTTCGACCGAAAGCTATTTAAGACAAGCCTGAAAATTGGCCTTCCGCAAGGCCTGCAGCAAACCTTTGTTTCGATCGGCATGCTCGCTGTAATAAGGTTCGTAAACGGTTTTGGCACCAATGCAATTGCGGCATACAGCGTTGCCGGGCGCATTGACTCGCTGGCAGGTATGCCTGCTATGAACTTTGCTGTTGCACTTTCAACTTTCGTGGGCCAGAATCTCGGCGCTAATAAGCCCGAAAGGGTAAAACAGGGATTAAATGCAACACTGAACATGTCGGCTGCGCTGGCACTGGCTACATCTATCGTTGTAATTCTTTTGCGAAAGCCCCTCATGCTCATATTTACAAGCGACCAGGCAGTTGTGGAACTCGGCGCCCAGTACCTCATCATAGTTGCATCGGCTTACCTGCTCTTCTCTACCATGTTTGTGGTGGGAGGTGTAATGCGCGGCGCAGGCGACACGCTTATCCCTATGTTTATCAGTCTTTTATCGTTGTGGCTTGTGCGTATTCCCTTTACCTGGTTTTTGTCGCACAAAATGGGCGTAACCGGTATTTGGTGGGCAATACCTATCTCATGGGCTATTGGCGTTACACTTTCATACCTCTATTATCTGAAAGGAAACTGGCGTAAAAAAACTGTCGTACGGTATAGTGAGATTAATGAATCCTGATTCCTACCTGTACTCATACCTGATCCTGTAATCCTGCGGTGCGCGGTACGAAGAGCCTGCAATATTAACCGAAGAAGTCAGCAAACGTCCCTGCTCATCGTAAGTACGTTGCAAACGGCTTACAGGCTGATCGGTTTCATCCTTCTCCTCCTGCACCAGCAACCTTCCGTTTTCATCGTGTTGCAGGTTAGTAAAAGTAATACCCGAAACCGTTTCGGTTTTCAACAATTCAAGTTCACCTGTTTCAGCATAGGTAAAAATGTTTCTCTCAACAAGGTTCCCTTCGCTGTTATAGCGCTTCGACAATGACTGCCGCCCGTTTTCATCATATTCATTTACAATACTATAGCTTCCATCCGGGAGTTCCCCTTCTTCTTCAACCAAGTGGTTATCAGCATCAAAGGTGTAGTTAACTTCTTCGGTTTTGTCACCTGAAGTATATGTTTTTTGTGTAACGAGGTTGCCTTTGTCATATACAAACTCGGTGCGGGTTTCTTCCTCGCCATCGCTGTCGAGTGTACGTTTAACCAGTGTTCTGCCATTCTCATCGCGTACAAACTCAGTTACATCGCAGGTTTCATCCTGATAATGAAGCAGTTCCCTTGACAAACGTCCTTGTTCATCATATTCCATACTGCGGTGCTCCGAAATCATGCCGTCGCCTTCGGTCAGAATTTCTTCCACAACCCTGTTCTGATCATCATAACGATACGTAAACCGGTGCTGCAACGAGCCATCTTCCATATAAGTTTCTTCGCTGAGCGGAAATCCCGCCTCATTGAGTTCAATCTTCTGGTAGAGGAATTCTTTCTCACGAATTTCCTCTTCTTCAAGACCTTGCGTTATTACAGCGCGCCATGCGATTGTGGTTCGAACTTCAGGCATTTTTATTGATATTATGATGCGCAAAACTAATAAATAAGGTGAAAGCAGGAGTGACAGAAACATGGATTGCTGCTTAATGGCGTTTGCGCTTTGTTATTACCTTTACAACTTCACAGAAAAAAAACGCTTCAGGCATATCATGAAAACAAATTCCTTCCTCATCATCGCATCAATGGCACTGTTAATTGGTTGCAACAACAATCCGCCCCAGGAAAAAATCAGCTACCCCGAAACCAGGAAAACGGAACAGGCAGATGTGTATTTCGGAACGAGCATTGCCGATCCATACCGCTGGCTCGAAAACGACACATCAGCCGAAACCACTGCCTGGGTTGAAGCCGAAAACAAAGTGACTAACGCATACCTGGCGAAGATTCCCTTCAGGGATAAAATTCACAAACGCCTCGAAGCCATTTGGGATTACCCAAAACAAACCGCTCCTTTCAAAAAGGGCAAATGGATTTTTTCGGAGAAAAACGACGGCATGCAAAACCAATATGTATTGTATGTGCAGGAAGGGCTAAACGGCACCCCTCGTATGCTGCTCGATCCCAATACGTTATCCGACGATGGCACAATTGCCCTTGGTGATATAAGTCCTTCGCGCGATGGCAGCTACCTTGCAGTTTCGATCAATAAAGCCGGCTCCGACTGGACCGAATACTGGGTGTATGATGTTGCCACGGGCAAAAAACTCGACGACAAAATTGAATGGGTGAAATTCTCAGGCGCTTCGTGGCTTGGTGACGGCTTTTTTTACAGTAGGTACGATGCACCTATAAAGGGAAAGGAACTTTCGAATAAAAATGAGTATCATAAGGTGTATTTCCACAAACTCGGCACACCACAGAGCGAGGACAAACTTATTTACGAAAACCGCAATTTCCCCTTGCGCAACTATTATGCTGGCGTTACAGAAGATGAACGCTTCCTTATCCTGAGCGAAAGCGAAGCCACCAATGGCAATGCATTGTATGTAAAGGATTTAACAAAACAAGGCGGCAATTTCATGAAGATCGCTGACGGATTTAAGAATGAATACAGTGTTGTTGATAACCTCGGCGACAAGCTGCTCATCAAAACCAACGACAGCGCGCCAAAAGGCAAACTCGTGCTTGTTGATCCGGCAAAGCCTGCGCCCGCTGATTGGAAAATCGTCATTCCCGAGAAACCCGAAGTGCTTCAATCGGTTGTTATCTGCGGTGGAAAACTATTTGCATCGTATATGAAAGATGCTACTGATCGTATTATTTCATTTGATTATGATGGCAGGCAGTTAAGCGAGATAGCTTTCCCAGTGCCGGGTACCATTACCAGTTTCAACGGCGAAAAGAGCGACAATACTGTGTTTTACGGGTTTACATCCTTTACGTACCCCATGACAATTTTTACCTACGATGTCGCCAAAAACAGTTCCGAAGTATTTTACAAGCCACCCATTGATTTCGATGCTTCACAATACGAATCGAAACAGGTGTTTTATGCCAGTAAGGATGGAACAAAAATTCCCATGTTCATCGTACACAAGAAAGGCCTGAAAATGAATGGTAATAATCCCGCCTTGCTTTATGGATATGGTGGATTTAACGTGAGCATGACCCCCGGCTTCAGTATCAGCCGGCTGGTCTTCCTCGAAAACGGAGGAGTATATGCAATGCCGAATATACGAGGTGGCGGAGAGTATGGCGAAGAATGGCATGAAGCCGGAACAAAGCTCAACAAGCAAAATGTATTCGACGATTTTATTGCTGCTGCTGAATACCTGATAAAGGAAAACTATACGTCGTCAGAGAAACTGGCTATCTCGGGCGGCTCGAACGGCGGACTGCTGGTTGGCGCCTGCATGACCCAGCGTCCCGATTTGTTTAAGGTTTGCCTGCCGGCTGTCGGAGTGATGGACATGCTCCGATTCCACAAATTCACCATCGGCTGGGCCTGGACCGGCGATTACGGTTCAAGCGACGACTCCACACAATTTCAATACCTGCTTAAGTACTCGCCGCTGCATAACATCAAACAAGGAACCTGTTACCCGGCAACGCTCATCACCACTGCCGATCACGACGACCGCGTGGTGCCGGCGCATTCGTTTAAATTTGCCGCCACCCTGCAGGAAAAGCAAGGCTGCAACAATCCAGTACTTATACGCATTGAAACCAAGGCCGGCCATGGTGCAGGCAAGCCAACCGCCAAAATCATTGACGAGGCTGCCGATATGTACTCATTTGTGTTTTACCACCTTGGGATGAAGCCAAAGAAGTAAAAGGCACGAATCGGTTGTAGCTAAAGCAAAAACAGACTTCAGTTCCTGAAGTATCGCAAATCGCTATTCGCACAGTTTTGAGCTGATAGCCAGTGCGATAATGATCAAATGATTGTGATTTCTGAATTCTTTACATCCATAGATGAAAAGGACATCATTGGTTTTGTTTCTGAAGAAAGCAATGTTGTTTACGTAAAAGTTAATATTTCAGCCACTTAACCATTTTTTCCCGACCTTTGCACAATAAAACGGCACTTTCGCAATTATTTTATAAAGTCGTTTACCAAAATCACAATGTCACATTCAACAATACTCAAAGGCAGCAAAAAGTTACTACTCTTCGCGGCAGTCCTGATATTCCCGTTTCTGCAAACCCGCGCCCAGGAAGAAGAATCTGATTCGATACTGATGGATGGCATCATGCATGATAATATTGTGCTGCATCGCGAAGCCGACAGCCTGCGACTTTCCATCAACACACTGGAGCAGAGCAGGATAATGCTGATTGAGGAAATTGATTCGCTGCAAACAGTCATTACCCTGCTTAATGAAAAACTGATATTTAAAAGCAACCAGCACGACAGTCTGTTATTAGAACGCATAACACTGAACCGCAACATTTTATCGCTTAAACAGGACATTCTGAAATGTAATACCGACCTCGAAGCAAAAGCCCAATTACTTCGCGATCGTGATTTTCAACTGGCCAGGCTCGAAGCTGAGATCAAAGAGCTGAAGAACAATGCCGAAATCAAACAGGTAAAACTCGAAGGCCAGCTGGATGTCCACAATACAAAGCTGGAAGCAAAAGACAGGGAGATTTCGTACCTGCAGAAATCGGTTGATGAGAAAGACTGCCTGATCAAGGAAAAGACCGACGAGCTGACAATATATTACCGAGAGAAAGACAACTCGCTGAAAATCATTGATTCGCTTGCCAGGGCATTAAACCAGAAAGAACTTGATTTTATCAAAGTTTCGGAACGGCTGAAGATCATTGAATCGCAGTACAACGAAATGACGGCAAAACAAGCCGCTGCTGCCAATAAAAAGAAGAAAATCCGTTTCATCCAGGGCGTCGGGCTGAAAAACTACCGTACTCCCGACTGGCAACTCTCGCTGCAAAGCCCTAACAGTTCGAGCGCCAATGTGATCGTGAATAAAAATGGCGGCAATTTCGAATTCGATTACATGACCGGTGTAAGCCTTTCGATGATCGACCTGAGCAAGGAAAAAGGGAAATTTACCTATGATGCGGGATTATTTGTAGGTTTCGGCGGACAGAATCTTTTCAAGAACTTTTATATAGGCCCTAGTTTCAAGATTCTGGACTACTTCCATGTAAACGCCGGAGCAAATATCGCTGAATATGTTCAGTTGCAGAACGGATTTAAAGAAGGTGATGTGTTAACCGGAAGTACGAGTATTCCTACGGTCAAAGAGTGGAAAATCAACCTATACCTGGGTTTTAACGTTGATTTTGACCTGCTTGCAAGTATTCCCAAGAAGTTCTGATAATAGTTTTGGTTGAAAACCCGCCCAGGCTCTACAAGGGCGACATAACGGTCATATCCAGACTTGGTCGCCTGTCAAGCCCCGCAGGGGCGACATTATGGTCTCTTCCAGACTCGGTCGCCTGTCAAGCCCCGTAGGGGCGACATTATGGTCTCTTCCAGACTCGGTCGCCTGTCAAACCCCGTAGGGGCGACATTTTGGTCTCTTCCAGACTCGGTCGCCTGTCAAACCCCGTAGGGGCGACATTTTGGTCTCTCCAAATAACAATTGTTTACAAAGCTGATAATGGGCAAAACGTTCACAGATCATCATAAAACTCAAACAAATAGTCAACGTTATATTCCATATCAAATTTCTTTAGCAGATCAAGATACTCGTCCCGGAAAGATCGCCTCTTGTGATGTTGTTCCTGGTTTTCAATATATCTGATAACTGTATTTCTTTGCGACTTTGCATAAGAAAATGCGGCATACCCTTCCTGCCATTCGAACCGACCTTTTATCAGGCTGTTTTCATTGATCCATTTCGATGAGTTTGATTTCACATCGCGCAGAATGTCAGATAAGGATTTTGTGGTTGACATCTCAAAGAAAATATGAACATGGTCTTTGTATCCATTGACAGCCAAAGGAAATTGTCCGAGATTTTTTAAGATTCCTGAAATGTATCTGAAGACGTCATGACGAATTTTATCGTTAAGCAGGTTTGCTCTGCCTTTTACCACGAAGACGGCGTGGATGTTTAGCTGTGTATAAGTGTTTGCCATACCATAATGTCGCCCCTACGGGGCTAATAGAGTAGTTTCTTTGTTTATTACCATAATGTCGCCCCTACGGGGCTATTAGAGTAGTTTCTTTGTTTAACACCATAATGTCGCCCCTACGGGGCTATTAGAGTAGTTTCTTTGTTTATTACCATAATGTCGCCCCTACGGGGCTAATAGAGTAGTTTCTTTGTTTATTACCATAATGTCGCCCCTACGGGGCTAATAGAGTAGTTTCTTTGTTTAACACCATAATGTCGCCCCTACGGGGCTAATAGAGTAGTTTCTTTGTTTATTACCATAATGTCGCCCCAACAGGGCTAATAGAGTAGTTTCTTTGTTTATTACCATAATGTCGCCCCTACGGGGCTTAGTTTCTATCGAAATGATTTTTTCCTCACTGTACCGAACCGTCAGGAAATTTATCGGGTTTTGAAAATGCCGGGTTGGTCAGAAAAACATCATCACGCAGTGTCCTGATAAAGGCAATAATATCTCTTTTCTCCTGAGGTGTAAGTTGTACACCGCCATCGTTCACATGATGCATCAAAGGATGAATATATGGAGACCATAAAACAGATTCTGAATAAAAGTCAATCACCTCCTCGAGTGTCTTAAACCGCCCGTCGTGCATGTAAGGCCCTGTAAACTCAACGTTGCGTAAGGTGGTTGCTTTATAAGCTCCTCTGTCCTGGTCGTCACCGGTGATGGAGTACCTGTCGAACGGGTCGCCGAAAACCGTGTCTTTTCCATTGTTGTAAAAAAGATTGGTGGTAAACAAAGGATTCCCTTCTCCGCCGTGGCAGTGAAAGCAATCGCCACCTTCCTCTGTCATAAAAAGTACGTAACCGTTCAATTCACCGGTTGTAAGCTGCTCTTCGCCACGCATGTAACGGTCAAACTTAGAATCAGATGAAACCAGTGTCCTGACAAACTGCGCAATAGCACGGCTTATATTTTTAAAAGTTACTGTTTTTGAACCAAATGCTTTTTCGAATAGCTCAGGGTAGCCGGGTATGCTTTGAATAAGGATTTTTGTCGTGGTTGTATCTCCAGCCATCTCGTGCTGCGCCTCCACACCCATTCTCACAAAGTCTTCGATATTCCTCTTGTTTTTATCATTCGATGTATTACTCACTGCACCATTCCACATGTAACCGCTCTCGTTCCATACCAGGTTTATCAGCGGAAGCATGTAATGAGGCGTTTGAAATCCCTTTATACCATAGGTTTTACCTCCGGTGTATTTGGGATGATCTATCCCGCATTCAAACGACCTGCTCTGAAGATGACAGGTTCCGCATGACATGAGGCTGTCAGGATGAGTACGGCCCGAAAGTCGGCCATCATAGAACAGGTAACGGCCCAGTTCAATCCCTTCAACCGTAAGCGGATTATCCGATGGAATGTTCAGTTTGGTGGGGAAATATTTAGGAATTGGTAAACTGTAAGGTGTAGGCTCAGGAACAGTTTCGTCGGGATTACAACCTGAAACCAATACAATTATCAATGCAAATAGCATCAAAACGACGAATCCAGACTTTTCTGTTCTTCTGAACATAAAATGAACTATGGTTTGCACTGATTCTCAATTGTGTTGCTTTGCAGCAAACAGCAATGACTCACAAAGATACTTGAATTTCGCCGGCCAATCGAACGCTGTTTATCTGCATGATTATCTACAGGCATGGCAGATGGTCGATTTATGAGTAATTTTGTGGCTCAATAAATGAATGCATCATTCTCTATCGATTGATATTCAATTATTTGAACCGGCTGTAAACATTTAGATTCTCAAATTAAACTGACATCATGCAATATAAACCCGGCGATAAAGTCAGGTTCCTGAACGAAAAAGGCGGAGGCACCGTTATGAAAGTCATCAATGACTTTATGGTATCGGTTGCTATTGAAGACGGGTTTGAAATCCCTACCCTTACAAGCAACCTTGTGCTGGTAGAGAAAGGTGATACGCCTATGCCGGTTTTCACCCACGAAACTGCAAGAAAAGCTGAACCTGCACAGCAGCCTGTTTCCAAGACCGAAGATGACCGCGCTTCATCACTTTCAAGGCCGGCCTCAACACAGGCCATTGCCAGCGGTATATACCTGGCTTTTGTTCCTTCGGACCAGCAATGGTTAGTTACCGGCAACATCGGAATTTCGCTCGTTAACTTTACCGAACATGATGTTTTGTACAGCCTTTTCCTCAAAAAGGAAGAAGGCGGCTTTTCAGGAGTTGATTACGGAGTATTACCCAAGGAATCGAAAGTGCTGATTGAAACCATCCTGCACGAAGACCTGAACGAATGGACATCGGGTACCGTTCAACTACTTTTTCACAAGGATGAAAACGAGAAGCTGCTCATGCCTGTGAGTGCCGATTTCAGGATTAAAGGCTCGAAATTTTACCGTGAGGACAGTTTTCATGAATTCGGGCTGATGCAGAACCGTAAAGCCATCATTTATACTCTTTGTGAATTAAACAGGCTGCACTCAACGGCGGAGTATATCCTTGCTCAAAAGGAAGGTGAATCGCCGGTGCCTGAAAAAGCAAAACAGTTCCGCCCCGAGGCCATTATTGACCGCTATCAGACTGCTCCCCGCGAAGCCGAGATTGACCTTCACATCTCAGCCCTGCGCGATCGCTATGATCAGTTGTCACCCCACGAAATACTCACCATACAGCTTGGCACCTTCGAGCGAATGCTCGAAAGCGCACTTACCTGTAATTATACTAAGGTGATCTTTATACACGGTATTGGCAACGGATCGTTGAAACAGGCAATTGTTGAACGTATCCGTGATTATAGCGACATTGAATTCCGTAATGCCTCGTTTACGCGATTCGGCAACGGTGCCATCGAAATTATCCTCCATCAGAATATGTAATGTAAGTAGTTTGTGATCAGATGAATGGAAATGCTTACCTTCGCGGGGCATTTTAAAACGGTTACTTACAAATACCCTCGTAATGCACAGCCGAATGTATGTGGCTACAATGCCTTATATCCTGAGGACTTTCCTGCCAAAAAATGTTACCTGGGAAATCGAAACCAGTAAAAAGGAGATTTTTCTCACTTTTGATGACGGCCCCATTCCGGATGTAACTCCCCGCGTGCTGGAACTGCTGGATCAATACAATGCAAAGGCTACCTTTTTTTGCGTGGGCGACAATGTGCGCAAGCACCCTGAAGAATTCAAACTGCTTAAAAGCAAAGGCCATTCGCTTGGCAACCACACATTTAATCACCTTCGCGGCTGGGCAACTTCGTATAAACATTATCACGAAAATGTGAACAAATGCAATGAACTTGTCAACAGTCCGCTGTTCAGGCCACCGCATGGGCAGCTCACTCCCCTGATGGCCCGTATGTTGCATCCGAATTACAGTATCATTATGTGGAGTGTGCTCAGCATGGATTTTGACCACAGTGTTTCACCCTATAAATGCCTGCAACATTCCATCAATAACACACACAACGGTTCCATCATTGTTTTTCACGACAGCGTAAAAGCACGCGAACGAATGGAATATGTGCTTCCAAGGTACCTTGATCATTTTTCGAAACTCGGGTACACTTTCTCGGCCCTGAACGGGCAGATTAAACACTGATTATCTGGCTATCAGAAATTTACCGGTCTGTTTTCCTTTTCCAATATACAACAGGTAGCTGCCTTGTGGTAACGCCTTCACATCAAGTATTGCCCAACCCGGATAGTGTGCATTATAAATGGTTTCATAGCGCCGGCCATCCATCCCAACAATAGCGATATCTTCCTCATAATCAGGATTATAAAAGACGGCGACCAGATCATGTGCCGGATTCGGACTTATAGTAAGATATTTCCCTTGTGGCTGGCTGATTGTCACAGTGTTGCCTGCCGAAATGATCCAACGCTCAGGATCAATGCGGATGGAGTCAATTACAAAGCCAGGCTCAATGTTAAACACCTGGCCTGAGAATTCGTGCTGAAATGTTATAACGGTATCACGGCTATTTCCATAAAAATAAACCGGAACGGGGAGTTTAAAGAATGAAACTGACGGGTGCGATGTTGCCTGGTCGATGCGAACAGCAGCATTCCCACCGGGACTTTGTGTGCAATGGAGCGAATACGACGGATAACCTTCACTATAAATCCAATCATTGAAAAACCAATCGAGGCTATAACCGCATTCCATCTCCATATGATGCTTAAAATCTTTGGTGCGGGCAAATTCAAAGTGCGAACCGGGATCGTTGAAGTAACTCCTGATACCGGCATAAAAGTGTTCGTCGCCCACAATCCAGCGAAGCATATGGAGCACCAATGCCCCTTTGCTGTATGAAAGCCTCGAATCGAAAATGCGGTCAACACTCGTTGTGTCATCGCAAAAAACCTTGCCGTCGGGTTTCATGGTAACATACGACTGGTTCTGGTATTTCCATTTCGGCCAGTATAGCTGAGGTGAAAAATGTTCGTAAGTAATTCCTGCACTGTATGTTGCAAAACCTTCGTTGAGCCATATATCGTGCCATGAACCACAAGTAACGGCGTCGCCAAACCACTGATGGGCAAGCTCATGCGCAATAATTTCGTGGTTGAAAGCGCCCCGGCCGAGGAAAGTCATCGTTTGGTGCTCCATACCGCCGCCCCAGCCGAATTCTGCCTGCCCGAATTTTTCATCTTTGAAAGGGTAATGCCCGAAAAGCTCCTCAAACAGGCTCATAACGGGTAGAGCAAGCGCAGCAAAGTTGCGCAGGTGAGCCGAATCTTCGGGGTAAACATAGTTCAGTATTTCAAATGAGCCATAATCGCTTTCGTAAACATCGGTAAAACGCGCATAATTGGTTACAGCAATCGCAATAAGGTAAACGGCAACAGGATAGCGATGCTTCCAGTGTGTAATCACATTCCGGTCGTCAAGCGGCAGTTCGCTGATTAAAAGTCCATTGGAAGCAGTAAGGTTTTCTTTCGGATGAGTGACGTAAACATCAATAGAATCAATTTTATCAGTAAGATCGTTTTTCGAAGGCCACCACTCCGATGCCCCATAAGGTTCCGAAAGCGTCCAGAGCACAGGCGTTTCTTCATGTTTACCGGTAGAAAATGAACCGAAGCCCGTTTCGGTAGGCTCACCATGATAATACACCGAAACCGAATCCAACTCGTTGAAATGCAGTTCATTATTGAGATGGATTGTGACTAAACTTCCCTCATGGGTAAATGAAGCAGAAGTTGCATTGCTCCAAGCCGAGTCAACGGTCATGTTTGCGGCCAGTTCAAACTGTACCCTTCTGATTGTAGGTTCTTTAGATGTAAAATACGAGGTCACCGAACCGGAAATGTAATGTACAGCCGGGTCAACTTTCCAGTTAAAGCGATGGTATTTTAAATCATAATTGTTTTCCAAACCAGATGCCCTTTTCAACCAGGCTTTCTTCAAGGTCGCCTTTTCGCTGGTGGCAATATCCTGAATATCATGCAAATAATCCTGCGCCATAACGCGAGCAATCGTCATCAGCATGATCACAAAAAGAGAAATGGCTGTTTTCAGTCTTGTCATTTGTTAGCTTTACCGAAGGTAAAAGTACAACTTTCGGAAGTTTCAGAATAAAGGGTGCATCATGGGGCAATCGGTTTGCCGGCATTGCAGAATTTTCACAATCTTTGCATATTCAATTCCAACTGTGAGAAATTTCAACATAAACTTCCTTACAAAGTTCAGTATTATCATGCTGCTGATGGCTATTGTGGCATCATGCGCCATTCAGCAACCTCCCGGCGGCGGACCAAAGGATACGAAACCTCCCGTTTTTCTGATGGCTGAACCGGCAAACAATTCGGTAAATTTTAATGCTAAAAAGATTGATCTCAGGTTCAGTGAATACATTAAGCTGAAGAATATCGAGAAATTTTTACTGATCTCGCCTCCGCTCAATGAGCCTCCCGACATTAAAGAAAACGGCAAGTCATTGACTATCAAAATAAAAGACACACTACGGAGCAATACCACGTACAAATTCTATATGGGTGATGCCATTGTTGACATCACCGAAGGCAATGCGCTTCGCAATTATTCTTATGCATTCTCCACCGGGCCGTTTATTGATTCGCTTACGCTGAGAGGTAAAGTAACAGGCGCCGCCAGCCTTGAACCACAGAAAGATGTTTTCGTAGTGCTTTATACAAGCATGGATGATTCTGCACCTATGCTCGAACGGCCTGTTTATGTGACGAAAACCTACGACAATGGCGACTTTGTATTTACAAACCTTGCCGGGGGAAAATACAGGTTGCTGGCCATTAAGGACATCAACGGCGATTATCTCTATTCACCCGGCGCCGAAGAAGTCGCGTTTTCCGATTCGCTGGTTGAGCCCGAATATGCTGCAGTTTCAGGACAGGATACCCTGGGAAGGGTTATTCTTGCAGAAGGTGAAAGCAAGCCTTCGCAGCTCATGCTTTTTGCCGAGCCCGACTCAACACAGCGCCTTACCAAAGGAGGCATGACCGGTATAAACCAGTTTCAGCTCGTTTTCAGGTACCCTTTGAAAAGTCTGCAAATAGAGCCACTCACTGCTGACAGTGCACGAAACTGGTGCGTCAGGGAGTTCTCGGCCAAAAATGACACCATGCGTGGCTGGTTGCTGCCACCGGTTACCGACACCCTGAAACTAAAGGTTGTTGCGGATAACGGCGAAGCCGATACCCTCATATTTGCCACTGATGTGAAAAGCAAAGAGAATGCCCGTGGAAAAAATATTCCGGAAAGGAAAAACCTGTCATTCACGGCTTCAACATCGCAATCGCGTTACCTTGAACTGAACAGCCGGTTTAGTTTCACAGCCTCCATGCCGGTTGCCAGCCTCGATACTTCATTGATCAGGGCCATCAACACCACCACACACGACACTCTGAAACCGGCATTGGTCGTAGCTGCTGACAGTATCGGCCGCCGAACCATCGTCCAGCACCAATGGGTCGAAGGCGCTGATTACCAAGTTCTTCTGCCAAAGGGAACAGTAACGGATATTTACGGTGAAACCAATGATTCACTTACCTTCGGGTTCAAGGTGAGGCCGAGGGAAGAGTACGGACTTGTAAGGATTCGCCTGGCAGGCGATCACCGCACTGAATCACTCATCTTTCAACTGGTGACTGAAAAAGGTTTAGTTGTGGCTGAAAGGCAGAATGTCAGCGGCGATATTGTATTATTCGATTACCTGCTGCCGGGCAAGTACCGTGTGAAAGCCATTGTAGATAAAAACCGCAATGGCAAATGGGACACCGGCTCACTTCTCAGACGCATGCAGCCCGAAAAGGCTTTAATGCATCCTAAAGTGATGGATGTAAGAGGAAATTGGGAACTCGAAGAACCCTGGAATTTCTGAAAATCCTGATTAAAGCGGGGATCAGCCGGCTTCGTTGCAACGGTTGATGCACGAAATAATTTCGAGCAGCGTATCGTTTTTCAGCGAATAATGAATCTGCTTGCCATCACGTTTCGACGAAAGTATTCCCTTGCTCTTCAATATGTTAAGGTGATGTGAGGCGGCGGCCTGTTCGATTCGGAGGGTTTCGTAAATCTCGGTAACGTTCAGTTTCTTATTATCGTTTAAAAGCTCAATAATGGCAATACGCATAGGATGCGCCATAGCGCGGAGTTTACTTGCTGCTGCTTCTAACTTTACTACGTCGAGTTTCAATTGTTCAGTCATTGTCATTTAATTTTGTGCAAAATTATAAAAAAATACATCACGACAGAATAAATATGTAAATTTTGTAATCTTTTATGTTTACCACAGATATTGAATCAATTACAGCGATCTGAAAGTATCTTTTTCATGCATTCCCGGCCGATCAGCACCAGCAACTGAACTAAAAAAGTAATCGACTGCCTATTTACAGTCCACTATTTTCCCTTGAACCATTAACTATTTTCTAAAAATAGGCTCACACAAACAATTCTGCAGGCTGAAATTTTCCTCCGTCGAACAGCCCTTTGTCGCTCATTTTGAGTGATGGGATGACGAGCAATGCCATGAACGAAATTGTCATAAACGGCGCATGAAGCGGGCTCCCAAGCGACTTAACCTTTTTGTTGATAAGCTGGTATTTCGCGGCTGTTTCATAGCCGTCACCTGCCGACATCAGCCCGGCCACCGGCAGTGGTAAAACCTCTTCTTCGTTGCCGTTCACCACAACAATACCTCCTTTGTTTTCAACCAGCAGGTTGATTGCCCTGGCCATATCACGGTCGTTGCAGCCGGCACAGATGATGTTGTGGCTGTCGTGTGCCACAGTGGATGCAATGGCTCCGTTTTTCAAACCAAGGCCTTTAATAAATCCCAGCGCCGGCGGTGATTCTATGTATCGGTTCATTACAGTGATTTTCAGCAAGTCGCGTGCCGGATCGGCGATTGCCAGGCTATTCTCAATGTGTGCATCCTCCTGCCGGCAACCGGTAATGAGTTCACCTTCAAAGGCTTCAATCACATTCATTCTGCCACTTTCGGCTTTTATCTCAAGATCGGCAGGCGCAACCGGCAATGCATTGAAACAGTTTGGCGACTCATGCGCAATGGGTGGCAATAAGGATGCACCATTTTCCGCTACTTTCGAGCCACCGATGTACGTAGCGAGGATATTCAGGTCTTCCAGGTTGTCGGCGACCACGAAATCTGCGCTGTCGCCGGGCTGCAGCAATCCGCAGGCAAGGCTGTAATGTTTCACAGGATTAACGGTGCAGGCCCTTATGACATCCATCACGTTGTAACCAGCGGCAATGGCTCTCTTTACCAGCAGGTTCATGTGTCCTTCCACCAGGTCGTCGGGGTGCTTGTCGTCGGAGCAAAACATCACTTTATCAGGATGATCCTTCAGCAACGGGATAAGCGTATCGAAATTCCGGGCGGCGCTGCCTTCGCGGATTAGTATCTTCATACCACAGGCAATCTTATCGAGCGCTTCTTCAAGTGTATAGCATTCGTGGTCGGTGGTGATGCCGGCAGCGGCATATCGCCTGGCATCATCGCCTTTGAGTCCCGGGGCATGGCCGTCAACAGGCTTGCCGTATTTTTGAGCAAGCTGCAATTTGGCATGTACGCCGGCATCGTTGAAAAGCACTCCGGGGAAATTCATCATTTCGGCCAGGTAACCAATTTCAGACGATTCGAGCAATTCCTTTACATCCGCGGTGCCGATCACCGCCCCGGAAGTCTCGAACGGAGTCGCAGGCACGCAGGATGGCGCCCCGAAACAAAAGCGGAAAGGTGACTGGCGGCTGTTCTCAATCATAAACCGAACACCCTCAATGCCAAGCACATTGGCGATTTCGTGGGGATCGGAGACCGAAGCCATAGTGCCATGAGCCACTGCCAGCCGGGCAAACTCGGCAGGTACCAGCATGGAACTTTCCACATGCACATGCGCATCCACGAAACCGGGCATAATATACTGGTCGTCAGCGCTATCCGACTCAACTACATTGGTGATTTTACCGTTAACAACCGTAACAGTTCCATTAAAAATAACACCATGCACCACATCCACGATGTTGCCGCTGATTTTGAATGAGTTTTCCATAGACGCAAAAATAACGAAATGCGCAACCGATGGTAAATGAATTTTTGCACTGAGTCAATGAGATGGGTGATTGAATTACTAATATTGCTTAAAATATATTGGCTTGATAAAATCAAATCAAAACTCATGAAATTTTTTATTACTACACAGAAAATGTTACATTTACAATTAATTCCCAATAGGATAGACAATTCTACTTTGAATTAGACTAACGTCCTAAAATTCAATATATGAAATATCTGAAGGTATGTATAATAATTATGGCAACTACTACTTTCGTTCACATAGCATGTAATAAACGAAAATGTTCTAATGATGTATTCCCATTGATACAACAATACTGCCCTTCAGGACCTGCTTCATGCACAGACGAATCAGTTAGCATAGTAGGATATTTGAGTCATTATAACATCTATGATACAAAACTGGTATTATATGAGAATATTGATCAAATACATAAAGATGATATGTGCCTGAATACCAGTATTATTGAGGTTTATTTCCCTTCAACCGACCTTTCAGCCATTTTTAAGAAAGTAGGAGGAGGATACACTACTGATTTGGATGTTAAAGTGATTGTGAATAATGCCAGGATTTGGTTATTTACAAGAAACAATCCTGGAACTGATGACGGAAATTATCTGCAAGTTGAGAGTATAGATCAGATTGAATTTTACAGAATTAACAATAATGGAACTCTTACCCGACTTCTACCCTGAACGGGAGGCAAGTTATCAGAGCATTATAACCAAGCTATGTAGAATTTGAAACTTCATACTCCCACCACACTCAGAACCATTGCCATGAAATTTAGTACTAACTTATCAAAATAGGTCAAATTTTCATATCATTATAATCCCTGCTGTCCGAAGTTTGTAACTTCGGACGCATTCAACCAAGTTTTACCGGATGCTTTCAACCAAGTTTTACTCTGTTGTCTTATTATCCTTAGTTCGCTGCGTCTGCTTCTTCAATTGTGACATTCCCCGCCAATTCGCTATTTTTGCTATCCCAAGCCAGTCATCATGCGATTTCTATCGGCTGATTTCATATTCCCAGTCAGCAACCCGCCGGTTGCCAACGGCATTGTGGCAGTGGACGAACAGGGCTGTATCGCTGAAATACTTAAGCCCGCAGAGAAAAACATCCCGGAAGGAGAAATTGAGCATTTCGAAGGCATACTATGCCCGGGATTTGTGAATGCGCACTGCCACCTCGAGCTTTCGTGGGCCAAAGGGCTGATAGAAAGCGGCACCGGGCTCGACAGTTTCCTGCGGGCGCTCGACAGCCTTCGTCACAACGAATTGCCTGTAAACCAGCAGGAAGCCATACAAAACGAAGGCATGGAAATGTATCGCTCCGGCGTAGTTGGCACCGGCGATATCAGCAACTCGGCTGCCACACTGCAGTTCAAGGAATCATCGGCTATACTGTTCCACACCTTTGCCGAGGTGTTTGCCTCCGATCCTGCCAAAGCTGAAAAAGCGCTGGCAAAAGGAGCTGAGCTTGCAGAAACTTTCAGGGCACTGAAATGGAACAACAGCGCTTCGGTTACACCCCACTCTACCTATTCGGTGACGGAGAAGCTTTTTAAAATGATTAGCGCCGTCACTGGCAACAACGTCATTTCGATCCATCACCAGGAAACGCCCGCCGAGGAGCTTTTCTTTAAAACCGGCAGAGGGTCAATTGCTGCACGGCGTCTGTTTTACAATCCCGGCCTGGAGCCTTTTAAACCTACCGGCAAGAGCCCGCTTGAAAGCATCGCCCCTTTCCTGGATAAAAACCGGAAAACGCTGCTGGTACACAACACTTTCGCGACAGGCGCAGACATCGGCTTTGCCAGACAGAACTTCCCTCAACTCACCTGGTGCTTCTGCCCCAATGCCAACCAGTACATCGAAAACCGATTGCCCGACATCCCGCTATTTATTGAAAATGAATGCGATATTGTACTCGGAACCGACAGCCTGGCCTCGAATTACCAGCTTTCGATCCTCGAAGAAATGAAAACCATTTCGAAGCATTTCCCGTTTATACCTTTGCAGGAAATGCTGGGTTGGGCAACGCTGAACGGCGCCCGGTTTTTCGGTTTCGATAAGCTCGGAAGCCTCGAAAAAGGGAAATCGCCCGGCATCGTGAACATACAAAACATTGATATTGAGTCGTTACAACTGAAACCAGAAAGCACTTCACGATTAATTATAGCTGCCGGCCAATGAAAGTTTTCGTCAACCGAAAAGAAATTACGATTTTTACAGGCGCCCGTGTGATAGATGCTGTAAGGGCGTATTCAGCATATTCTGCAAAAATGCTGCTTAAAGGCGCGTTCACAGTTTTCGACCGTTTCGGCAACATGACCGAACCTGACGGCCGGCTGACTGAAGGACAAATACTTATAATTAAAAAAACCAAATAACCATGAAAAGAATACTTCTCCCCTTTTTCCTTTCGCTTTCAATTATTCTTATTTCTGCACACCCGGCAATTAGCCAAAAAAACAAAGGCCCGGTTGAGGTTATCATTCTGCATGTCAACGACATGCATGCCAAAATCGACAACATGGCCAAACTGGCATATTTTGCCGACAGCCTGCGGAAAATCCATCCATATGTTTACCTGTTTGCTGCCGGCGACAATTTTACAGGCAACCCGGTTGTGGATATGGTTGATGACAAAGGCTACCCGATGATCGACCTGATGAACCAATGCGGATTTACGCTCAGCACGATGGGTAATCACGAGTTTGACCTGGGGCAGGAAGCTTTTAACCGCCGGCAGAAGCAAGCCGATTTTCCTTTTATCAGTTGCAACATCGATGCCTCCGGCGCCGTGCTGAAGCAGCCCAAGCCGTTTTATATCCTGAAAGCCGGTATAGTAAAAATTCCGGTGCTGGGAATTATCCAATTAGGCGAAAACGGTATGCCCGATTCGCATCCCAGCCGCCTCACAGGCGTTAAGTTTACCGATGGCATTGCCAAAGCCGGAGAATACAAATATCTGAAGGATAAATACGGCATGCTAATCGCCCTTACGCATCTAGGTGTTGAAGGCGACGAACCCCTTGCCAAAGCCATGCCGCAGTTCGATCTGATCATCGGCGGGCATTCGCACACTACCATCACAACGCCTATGGTTGTAAACGGTGTTAAAATTGTGCAAACAGGTTCCGGACTGAAAAATGTGGGGATGACCACGCTTACGGTTGACAGGAAGAAAATCACCGATATAAAATATCAACTCATTCCGCTTGCTTCGGTGAAATCAACCAATGCTTCAGTACAGGCTGCAGTAGATAAGTACAATGACAACCAGGAGCTTAACCGCACAATCTCCCGCGCCGAAAGCGACTTTACCGGCGAAAATGCCCTTGGCGGACTCATGACCGACGCGGTTACAAATATTCACGGCGTTGATATTTCGTTTCAAAATACCGGCGGAATTCGTATCGGAAGCATTCCAAAAGGCGATATAAAGCTTAAAGACGTTTACCGCCTCGATCCTTTTGGAAACGAAGTGATCGTTTTTAAGATGAATGTCGCAGAAATACAATCACTTATCTGTAACGCTTTTAACCGCAACAAGGATGTTGACCTGATACCTTCGGGGGTAAAATATACCATTTTGACCGACCAGAACGGGCTCTGCACAGCTGTCAACCTCACCGACACAAAAGGCAATACTCTCGATCCAAACAAAGAATACACGGTTGGCGTAAACAGCTATATTGCTGCCAGTTACAAATTCGACCATCGCGATGCAGGCGCTTCGCAATACAAAACAACGGCACAAACGCTGATAGAGTACCTTATAAAAGTGAAAAACGTGGCGTATGATGGCGTTCCCAGAACTGGGGTGAAACCGGAGAAATAAATGTTAACGGTTATCGGAACCGTTGACAATCAACTGATTCCAACCAACTAATTTTACCAGATATCTTCCTTCTTTTCAGGGGGGGGCATCATGCCCTTTTTGAGGCTTTCGATCAGCGCTTTAACATCCTGGTCGAGTTCGGTAAGGTAAGCATCCCAGGAAGGATTATAGCTTTTATCGGTTTTATCGAGCCATCGCTCAACCGGCGCACGCGAAACATCGTGAATAAGGAAATCAGATATAGTATAGCGGTAGCGGCCATCCTTAAACTCGAGACGCATCGTATAATCGATGGAACAGGAGGTACGGGGAACGCCCTTGGCTTCGTAACTCACATCAAAACGGTGACGGACTTCAATAAGCCCTGTTTCCGGGTTACGCACTTTGGTAGCATCCACGGGATTAACATATTGTTTCGGAAGCCATTCAACAGCACGGTTAAACAGTTGCTCCTTTGTACCTGTTTGAGTTACAACTTCCTTGTATGTAATAAGCTTTGTATCAGGGTCAAGCGGAAGCTGCGGAGTGGCAACCTGCGCGCTCGCGATGCCTGCTATAATGGTGAGAAATGCTATGTAAATAGAACGGATGTTTTTCATTCGACTGGTGTTTCGGTGTGGAATTAACAAATTTCGTGCCGAGAAGTTTATCACTTTTTATCGTCAGGTTTCGGAACCATCAGGTAAATATCTTCGCTGTCGCGTTTCATAAAGTATTTTTCGCGGGCAACGCGCTCCATTTCTGCAGTGTCGGTCATGAGCTTATGCAAAGCAACACTGTCGTTATAGGTTTCGTGAAGGTAAAACTCCATCTGGCGCTTATGGCCCTGCAATTCCTGGTGCAGCCTGAATTGTGAAATAAGGTTGTTGCGGTCGAGAAACAGTATCCAAACCAGGAATACAACAATTGTAAGGAAATATTTATCCTTGAGGAAAGGAGGAATCTTGTTGATCAGGTTGTTCAGCATATGGTCAAAGATAACTACTAAACGGAATAACTTCTCGTGATTGCTAACATTTTGTTATTCTTCATAACGTAATAATTCCAGGTTAAAGGCCAATTTCATCCGCAATTTCGCTCAAGGCGGCAATAGAAAGAGCTGCAAAATCGGCAAGCGGAATACCGATGAGTTCGCATTCCAAAATGTTTTCGCGTTTCACCGAGGCGGCGAAAGCTTTTTCTTTCATACGTTTCACAACCGACGACGGCTTTACGGAAGCCACTTTACGATCGGGGTAAACATAGGTGGTAGCTGTAATAAGCCCTGTGATGGTTTCGCCGGCTGCCAGTGCATGCTGGAAAAGGGTTGTGCGTTCCCTGCCGGTAGCCATCTCGTTGTGCATGCCCACAGCATCGGCAATATCGTCGTCAACGCCCATCTGCCTTAGCATTTCGGCGCCTTTCGGCCCATGAATGGTTGGATCGGCGTTGGTTTGCTCCACATCAATATCGTGCAGCAAGCCAGCTTGCGCCCATGCTTCTTCATTCTGGCCTAACTTTCTGGCAATCGCCTTCATTACCGCTTCCGAAGCAAGGCAATGGGCGATCATACGTTCGTTTTTAATATGGCTGTGCAGCAGTTCAAGGGCTTGTTCGCGGGGCAATATCATAGTCTCGGGTTTGTTGTCTGCAAAAATAGCGATCACCGGCTTTTACTTGGCAAAATGTGGCATTCAAAGATTGAAATTTATCGATCGCCGAAAAGGTTTCAAGCAAACAGTTTGTTTTCGGTACATTTGCGCCAAAATCTCCTCAGATGAAAACTACCACGTTAGTAACGCTGCTATTTATACTCGTCTCGATCGTCGGCCGTGCCCAGGAAAGCGAACTGTATAAATTCCTTGTTTCCATTCCGGGAACCGAAGTGAAAAAAGTCGATTCATCGGCATTTAAGGAATTTTATGTCGTGATGTTGCCGCAATTGGTTGACCACAACAACAAAGCAGGCGCGCAGTTCAAACAACGCATTTATGTAGGGCACCAGGATTTCGCCAGCCCTACGGTGATGGAAACCGAAGGCTACAGTGCCGGCAATATCAATGGATATGTTCAAAGCGAACCGACAAGGATACTGAATGCCAACCAGTTATATGTGGAGCACCGCTATTTCGGTGCATCTGCTCCTACACCGCTCGATTGGAAATACCTTACTGCCGAGCAGGATGCCGGCGATTATCATTATATCCGTACACTTTTCGGAAAAATCTATACAGGGAAATGGATAGCCACCGGCGTAAGCAAAGGAGGTCAGACAGCCACGGAATACAAGGTTTATTATCCTGAAGATATGGATGTTACGATTCCGTATGTAGCGCCCATCAATTACAGAAGGCTCGATAAACGCATCGACAGGCATTTCAATACTGTGGGCACGCCCGAATGCCGCGCTCACATCAGGAAAATACAGGATTACTGGATGCAAAACAAAAAGGAGCTTCTGCCGAAATATGAAGAATATTGCACCAAGGTTGGCTTTAAGTTCAACCTGATGCCTGCCGAAGAAGCATATGATTATTCGGTGCTGGAGTTCCCGTTTTCCTTCTGGCAGTACCATGCCAACTGCGACAAGCTGCCTGATTTGTCTTCCACCACAGCCGATAAAATGGTGAAATACCTGGTTCGCATTGTTTCACCTTATTGGTACACTGATGCTGTTGAGGCTTTCAGCCCTGCCAATTACCAGTTTTACACGCAGTTAGGCTATTACGAATACGATGAAAAGCCTTTCAGGAAATACCTGAAAAAAGAGGATTACCCGAACTCGGCCTTTGTGCCGAAAGGCGTTGACATCGAGTGGGATAACTCTTACATCAAAAAGCTGAAGAAGTTTATGAGGAGCGAGCCGCAACATATGATCTACATTTATGGTGAAGCCGATCCCTGGGGCGCGACTGCTGCTAAAATAAAACCCGGCACCGGCAGTCTGAAGGAAGTAATGAAAGGCGGAACACACGGAGCAAACATCGGTTCCCTTAGCCCTGAACAGAAAAAGGAGGTTTACCAGGCACTCAATCAATGGCTTGGCACAAAACTTGAGATACCGGTTGAATAAAAAATTCTTAAACCACCAGTGGAAAGATATTTCCGGTTGCCGCTTTCGTTTTTCTTTTTCTTGTGGGAATTGCCACAGAATTTGGTCGGTTTAGCGACTTATCTGAACCTGAAGCGTTTGAAAAAGATAAAAACTGTTGACCGGGCACAAAACCGTTTGTTTATCGAAACACCTCACCGTGGCGTGTCGCTGGGATATTTTATCTTCTGGACCAGACATTCGAACCGTTACAGCCACCTGAAAAACGATTGCCGTATGCATGAATACGGACACTCCATCCAAAGCCGCATTCTGGGGCCGTTTTACCTGCCCGTTGTTGGGATACCTAGTATTCTGCGGCACTTTTACAGCATCCGGCACATCAGGAAATACGGCTCCGACTGGCAGAATTACTATGCCGGTTTCCCGGAAAACTGGGCCGACAAATTAGGGGGCGTAAAACCTTCGAATGCCTGATATTTCGCAAACAATGGATCAACACACTGCAGAAAAAGCACTTCCGTTTAACGACAGGGCTGCCTGGCGCAAATGGCTTAGCGACAATGGAACATCCGAAAAGGCAGTATGGTTGATTCATTACAAAAAGCACAGCGGCCTTCCATCGGTCACCCGGCAGGAAGCGCTTGAAGAAGCTTTATGCTTTGGCTGGATCGACAGCGTGATCCGGAGCATTAATGAAAACAGCTATATGCAGAGATACACACCCCGGACCAAGAAAAGCAACTGGTCGGACAGGAATAAAATGTTGGTACGGGAACTGCTCGCTGCCGGAAAAATGGCTGATCCCGGCCTTTCCTGTATCAAAGGCTGGATAAATGAGAACCCGGTTGCACGAGTTGTTAAGTCTGATGAAAAAATTCATGCAGCACTCGAAGCGGCACTTCACGAAAACATTAGGGCTTCTGAAGTGTTTTATTCTCTGTCAGCTTCGCAGCAGCGAAATATTATTCGCTGGATCAACGCCAGCAAACGGGATGAAACCCTCAGACGGCGAATTTCGGAAGCAATAGAAACCCTAAAAACAGGCCGCGGTATCGGGATAAAATAATGTAACCCGGCAATGATAATAGGTTCAAAAGAAATATTATGGAGTTTGTTGATGTAATAATGCAGCGTGAGAGTGTACGTAATTACGATCCCATGAAACCTGTTGAGATGCAGGTTCTTGAAAGAATACTTGAAGCCGGACGGATTGCACCTTCAGCTGCCAACTACCAGCCCTGGCATTTTCACCTCATCTCTTCGCACCAGTGGCTCGAAAAAGTAAGAAAATGCTACGACCGGCCATGGTTGAAAGATGCCCCGCACATACTCGTGGTTACCGGAAACCGTAAAGAGGCATGGCGCCGCCCCGATGGCTACAACAGTCTCGAAACCGACCTGGCCATCGCGCTTACCCATATGATGCTGGCTGCAACAAATGAAGGTGTTTCCACCTGCTGGATTGCCCATTTTGATTATCAAAAGCTTCGACAATGCCTGGAACTAAAAAGCAGTGAGGAAGTTTTTGGCATCACACCTTTGGGCTACCCGCGTGAAGGTCTTAAAAGAAGAGGAATTAAGAACAGGAAACCGCTCGACGAAGTAGTTACTTACTTGTAATACAGGATATTAACCGGTTAACCTGCACGCTTTTTAAGATAATCTGCTAATGGGCATCAATGCCATGAAGCATCATAATACAGTGCCGAAGCGTTGGAATGATTTCGGCACAATACTCATTTACAGCTTTTACGCTGCCGGGTAGGGTGTAAACCAATGTATCCGAAATAACGCCGGCAACTGCCCTCGAAATAAGCGCATTGGGCTTTTGGCTCCCGTATTTGTAACGAATGAGTTCCATCACACCGGGAATTTCTTTATCCAGCATAGGTTTTATCACATCAACAGTGATGTCGCGGGGGCCAATTCCTGTTCCGCCGGTGGTAAAAATGATATCGGCGCCGGCTTCAACAAAACCTTCGATAAGCAGTTGCAGTTGTCCGGCATCATCGGGAATCACCGTCACATCAATGTTGTATTGCCAACCTGCCTCATCAAAGAATGTGGCTGCAAGTTCAGAGATTCTCGGGCCCGAAAGGTCCTCATATTCGCCACGGCTGGCACGATCGCTTAGCGTGATTACCTGTATATCAAAAACATAAGGAACATATTGAAGCTTATCACCGGCTTTCAGGCTTCCCGGTTTCAGCACCCTGGCAAAAATTCCTTCTTTGGGCATCACGCAATTGCCAACCTCCCTAAAGATTGCACATGAACTGCCATGGCATTCCTTCCCTATCTGGGTGACCTCAAGTTCAACATCCCCAATCGTAAACCTGTCAAGCGGATGGGCCTTCCATAGCTCAATTCCCCTGGTGGTAATGTTTTCGGCAAATTCGCCAAAGTTGATGGTTCGTCCTGCCTGTTGCGAGAATTTCAGAATGCTCTCTTCCGCGAGCAGACTAACCTGCCGGTGCCAACTCCCGGCATGGGCATCGCCCTGCACCCCGTTGAAATCGAGATTAATCACCGGAACCGGCAGCTTGATGGTTCCTTTCTTTTCCGATATGTTTACCGAAAGTACTTCCATACATTCAGGATGTTTGTTTGTGTGTTATAAACTTAATGCCTTCAACAATAAAGTAAGCTGCCGAAGCCAGCAGCGACAGGCCGAGCGAAATAAAAAAAGTGCCCTTGTACAGTTCAGGAATCACTTTCCAGTGGCTCACCAATATGCCTGCCGTGATCATCAGCGACATGAGCAGGTATCCCCTGAGGTCGAAAAAACCAAAGATGCAAGGCCTTGCCTGTTTGTGGCTGATGATACGGTTGACGTACTTCCTGCTTACTTTCCTGAAGACAATGATGAAAAAAGGCACAAAGCCAATAACCCCGATAAGGTAATTCAGCCAATGATGTAAGGCGGTATGTTCAATTCCCCTGATTCCCAGCGTTAACATCCGGTATGCAGCAAATGCCCACACCGAAGCGCCAACTGCAAGCAATACGGATTTCGGCACACCGGGCTTGAATTTATGCAGCCATCTGACCAGTTTCTCGGGCAACCTCATACCACCTCGTTTTTATCACCATTTTCAATCTCTTCGCCAACAGGCAGTTCGAGAAAATTACCGGAATCAGGATTAAATGCCGAAGCCTGCTGGTGAAGCTTCATCCGCTTTATGCCTATGCGCCAGAGTATGAACATAAGCGGGATGAAGCAAAGCAACAACCATTGGTTCTGCGAAAGCAGTAAATAGTCGTATAAGCCGTGCAGCAGCCACGGGATCACAAATGCTTTTGAAAGGTTAGCGCTCCTGGCGCCGGGTACAAAGCGCGCAAGTCCGAAATAGTAACCCATTACGATACCGAAAAAAGCATGCGCCGGAACAGCGGTGAAAGCCCTGATGATGCCAACCTGCATACCGCCTTTCAGCACGTACATCACATTTTCGACTGCTGCAAACCCAAGCGAAATGGCAACAGCATAAACAATACCGTCGTACCTCTCGTTGAAATTCCTGTTTCGGAGAAACAACAGGCTCACCATCAGGAATTTGAAAAGTTCTTCAGTAAACCCGGCAACGACAAATCCCGTGTATAAAGCCGAAGGCATCGTGCTCCAGCCGGTTTGAAGCCTGCTCAGCAAGGTTTCGATAATTGCTGCAGGAAAAAGGATGATGCCGCCGGCAAGCAATCCACGCAAAATGAGGCCCACAGGTTCTTTTTCATACTTGTCGCGAAAATAAATGTATGCAAGTATGAGGGCTACCGGGGCGAGGGAAAGGATGAGCAGGGTCATTGGGATATCAAAGGTCGGTTTTGGTTTTTTCCTGCAGGCTTATCTCGCCTATAATCATTTGTTTATCAACCGCTTTGCACATGTCGTACACCGTGAGCAATGCCACCGACACCGCCGTGAGGGCTTCCATTTCGACGCCAGTTTGCCCGGTGCAAATAACTGTTGCCGAACAGTTTACTCCGGCATCGTCAGGAGTGAGCGTAACATCCACTTTGCTGATCTGAAGCGGATGACATAGCGGTATTAAAGCTGATGTTTGCTTTGCGGCCTGTATGCCGGCTATTTGGGCAACCGTAAGTACATCGCCCTTTTTTACCAGGTTTTCGCAGATAAGTGCCAGGGTTGAAGGTTGCAGGCTGATATGGCCGGTAGCGGTTGCTTTGCGAAGTTGCAGGGGTTTATGGCTGACATCTACCATCACGGCTTGGCCGCGAGGATCGGTATGTGTGAGTTCTGACATAGGCTTACATTCGGATAAATTGTTACGCTAAAGTGAATCATCCTCCGATGTTATAAAATTCGCCACCGAAGTTGCTTGTTCCGCATTGAGGTTTGTTCTCGAGGGCGAGCCGGAGGGCTTTTTCCACCCCTAATGTACGGACATTATATTCCATGGCATTAAACAGGCATGGTTTTATCATACCATTGGCTGTGAGCCTCAACCGGTTGCATCGGCTGCAATCGCCGCCGGTCCCGCCATCCACAATATAAAATTCACCGTTTTCGAGGTCCATTTCACGGATAAACCGCACATCAAGGCCGTTTGTTTTTGCAAATGCGGCAACTTCAGCAGCATCGGGCTCGTCAGATGATTTTTTGATGACACAGTTAATTTTTATCGGCGACAAGCCGGCGTCTTTAGCGGCAGTAATTCCATCGAACACTTTCTGAACGTGTCCTCCGCGTGTTATCTCGCTGTACCTCATGGGATTCACCGCATCGAGGCTTACGTTTACCCGCATGAGTCCGGCATTTTTCAACGGCAATGCATACGTTTCGAGCAACTGGCCGTTGGTTGTCATACTCAGGTCTTTGATCTCCTTAATACCTGCAATCATCGCTACGAGGTCAACAATACCTTTACGCACCAGCGGTTCACCGCCTGTAATCCTCACTTTGTCAACACCTAGTTGTACGGCTGATTTCACTACAGTGAGTATTTCCTCGAAACTGAGGATGTCGCTGTGCTGCATCATTTGAACCCCTTCGGCGGGCATGCAATACCGGCATCGCAGGTTGCAACGGTCGGTTACCGAAATCCGCAGGTAATTGATATGCCGGTTATAGGAGTCGAACATCTACTAAATCACCTTTCAGCAACTCCGTCTGGCCAATTTCGATTGAAATAATGCCGTCGGCATGAACAAATGAATGAATATGCGCCGAGCCATGGTATTCGACCGGCAAAATGGTAGCCTGTGTGGTGATTTTGACCGGCAAAAACGATTTGCGCGACGATTTTTTACGTCGGTAGTCAACACCCATCGGAATGCGGAGGATTCTCTCATCGTCGGCAGAGCCTGTCATCCTGCGTATGAGCATTCCGCCAAGCAGATGAAACTGCACAAATGCCGACACAGGGTTACCCGGCAATCCAAACAGAAACTGCCTGCCCTTTGTCGCAAAAATGGTTGGTTTACCGGGCTGAACAGCCATGGTACGGAATTTTATATCAAATCCTGATTTTTCGATAATTGCCGGAACAAAGTCGAAATCGCCAACCGAAACGCCGCCGGTGAGCAGGATAATGTCACTTTGCAGGCTTGCTGCCTGAATTTTATCGAAGGTAACCGCTTCATTATCACCTGCAATGCCGTAGTAACGGGCTTCGCAACCGGCATTTTCGGCCTGCGCCAGCAATTGCCATGCATTGCTGTTGCGTATCTGGGCATCGCATGGAAGTTGTGAAGGTTCAACCAGTTCGTCGCCGGTCGAGATAACGGCAACACGCGGCTTTTTACTCACGAGGGGTTCGGCACAGCCCACCGATGCCAGGATGGCAATATCCTGTGGTTTTATCCTGATTCCTTTTTCAAGAACAAGGCTGCCGCGGCTGATATCCTCGGCTTTGTAAGCGATGTTATCGGAAGAGTGTTGAGCAACAAACCGGATTTTGTTTTCGCCGGTTTGCTTCACATCCTCAATCATGATAACTATATCGGCACCTTCGGGAACCATTCCACCGGTCATAAGTTTTGAACACTGGCCTTTGGAAATTGTCATCACCGGCTTCCTTCCTGCAGGAATTACTTCATTAACAACAAGTTCGCTATCCAAATCTTCGCGCCGGCAGGCATACCCGTCAACCGCCGATTTGTTGAACGGAGGCATATCCATATCCGAAAAAACGTCTTCGGCCAAAATGCGCCCATTGGCATCGAACAGGCTTATACGCTCGGTTCCGGTTTCAATAGCCGAAAGTGCCACTGTTCCAAGAGCCTCTTCAAATGTTATCATCGTATCGAATTTCGCCACAAAGTTAATCATCCTGAACTAAGGTAAAATATCGTTTTTCGGTTCAGTTGTATCTTGCTTTGCCACTGGATGTTATGATTATTCTTGCCAACAGAAGTGACTGTGATGAAACTCATTTCCAGGATCATGTCAAAGAATGAACAATTTTACAGGATTCTTACTAAGTTTGTATTATTCAAAAAACAGCAACCATGGCCGAAAACAATACTCAAACCGGAGCCGGAACAACGCAGGGTGTGAAGTCAGAAACACCCGCCAGGAAAGTGATGCGGCGTGTGAGGAAAATATTTTACTGGTTTATTTTCCTTTTCATCATACTCATCGCCGCTTTTGTTTACTGGAAATACTTCTTTACCTACAGCGACGGTTACCGGGCCGGATTATTGCAGAAGTTTTCACGGAAAGGCACCATTTTTAAAACCTACGAAGGCGAAATTATACTCAGCAGCGTGCAGAGTAATAAGGACGTGGTTCTTGCCTCGGAGAAGTTTTTCTTTTCGGTGAAGAAAGGACATATTGTGAACCAGCTCGACAGCATCCAGGGCCGGTTCATTGTTATACACTACACCGAGAAAAATGGGGTGCTGCCGTGGCGTGGCGAATCGCGTTACCTTGTTGACAGTGTGCGGGTTGAACGCTGATGAAACCTCCGGTTACAAGCTCCTGTTCCTGAAAAAGGCATAAGTCTCGAACTGCGACTGTATTTTTTGTTCGCCGGTTTCCCTATCCCGGTATTCGTTGGTGTTTTTTTCGCCCAGGAAGCGCGCCTTGGAATTATCGCTCCATTGAATCTGCAGCATTTTCATAAGTTCCTGCTGTAACGCTTTATCATAAACCGGACAGGCGGTTTCAATACGGTTATCGAAATTGCGCACCATCCAGTCGGCCGACGAGATGAAATACTTATTATCGCCGCCATCGCAGAAAACAAATACCCGTGCATGTTCGAGATAGCGGTCAACAATGCTGATGGCTTCGATATTATCGCTAAGCCCCGGAACTCCCGGAATTAAAACGCAAATACCCCTGATAATCAGTTTAATTTTTACACCCGACTGGCTGGCTTCATAGAGTTTCCGTACAATTTTTTCATCCGCCAGGCTGTTCAGCTTAAGTATTATCCATGCTTCCCTGCCTTTTTTTGCGATACGTATCTCATTATTAATTAGCCTTATGAAAAAATTGCGCATAGCAAAAGGCGCCACCACGAGGTGCTTGAAACGGGGAATGCTGTACTTTGAATCGAAAAGGTGAAAAACGGTATTTACTTCGGAGGCTATTTCCTTGTTGGCGGTAAAAAGGGTTGAATCGGCGTAGATTTTTGCGGTTGTTTCGTTGAAATTGCCAGTGCTGATGCCAGCATAGTAAACATTCTTTTCGTCAATTTCGTGGCGGCGGATAAGCAGCAGTTTGGCATGAACCTTAAATCCGGGAATTGATTGAATGACGCGTACCCCTTCTTCCTGCATTTTTTCAGCCCAGAAGATGTTGGCTTCCTCATCGAACCTGGCCTGTACTTCGAGGAAAACCGTTACTTCCTTACCGTTGCGGGCCGCGTTAATCAGGGCATTCACAACATTTGAAGAACTGGCAACCCTGTAAAGTGTCATTTTAATGGCTCTCACCTGCGGATCGATGGATGCTTCGCGCAACAGGTCGATGATATGATGAAACGACTGGTAAGGGTAATGAACCATGATATCCGTTTTGCGGATACGGGAAAAAATGCTCTCCTTTCCCGACAAAGCCGGGTGGGAAAGCGGAGGCCACTTTTCAAACGTCGCACCCGGGATTTCCAGGTCGGGGAAATGCATAAAATCGCGGAAGTTGTGATAGCGGCCGCTAGGCAGCACCGTATCGCGCTTGGTGATCTGAAGCATTGCCAGTAATATATTCAGAAGTTTTTCAGGCATGTGCCGGTCGTAGGTAAACCTCACCGGCGAACCAACATCCCTCTGCTTGAGGCTTTCGCTCATGATTTCGAGGAAACTCTTCGAAATATCGCTGTCAATATCAAGCTCGGCATCGCGGGTAAACTTGATGGCATAAGCCCTGAAAACATTAAAACCGAAAACCGAGAAAATGTCGTCGAGGCAGTACCGGATAATATCGTCGAGCAGGATAATGTACTTTTTATCCTCCTGGTCAGGGAGCCTTAGGAACCTGGGCAGCGGGCCCACCGGCACTTCAATCAGCGCATAGCGTTCGCGGTCAGCGTTGTTGCGCACCTGCAGCACGACGGCGAGGTAGAGTGAACGGTCGTCGAGCGTGGCTTTGCGCAGGTTTCCCAGCATGATCGGGAAGAGCTTCGACCGAACATTTTCCTGGAAATAGGCCGAGACAAATTCTCCCTGTTCTTTCGTCAGTTCTTTTTCGTTGACAATAAACACATTGTTCTTTGCCAGGTCATGGACAATTGAGCGGAAAATTCCCTGGAACTCCACCTGCTTTTGTTTGTCAACCAGGTTGATCTCCTTGAGCGTTTTCCTGGGATTAATGCTCACATCGCCATAGAGTTTTTTGTTAACCCCGGTCATGCGGTTGAGTGTGGCTACCCTGATGCGGAAAAACTCATCCAGGTTATTGGAGTATATACCCAGGAATTTGATTTTTTCGAGAAGGGGTGTGTCCGGATCAATCGATTCCTGCAACACCCGTGCATTGAATTGCAGCCAGGAGAGTTCCCGGTTGATTATATGCGCTTTCTTTTTGGCCATAGTTTCCGGAATTTATCCGTAATTGAATCAAAGATACAGATATAACGCCCCTGCAGGCAACAATGTTTTGATTAAGTTTATGTTAACATTGAAGGAAATATCATGAATGCAACTTCTGCCTTACATATTCCGGTTTCAGTCCAGGTATCCGTGTTGAAATGCAAAGAAACAACTCCCGAGGTCGGCAAAGAGTCGAAAGGAGAATTATTGTATTGAGATGCAAGTAAATATAGTGCCGGGTTATGGCCAACGATCATCACGCGGTTTACATCATCGGGCAACGAAAAAAGCACATCCTGAATGTTTTCAGGCAGAGCCTCGTAAACCGAATCTTCAACAATAAAATCCCCGGGGTCAACCCCGAGTTCGCAGGCAAATATTTTAGCCGTTTCAAATGCCCTGGCAGCCGGGCTGGTTATAAGTTTCTCAATACCAATGTTTTTGTCAGCCAGATACCTGGCGATTCGTTTGGTCCGTTTGCGTCCCTCGGCAGTAAGAGGCCGTTTAATATCCTCAAACAAAGTATCATCATGGGAAGCTTTTCCGTGACGAACAAGTATGACTGATTTCATAATGCAAAGAAACAAACCATAAGATGAATACGAAATTACATTAATCTCTTAAAGAAACAGAAGATGTTTAGATGCACAAACCACTTATAATTGCTCTCTGTGGCGCTCTGTGCCTTCTCTGAGTAACTCTGTGCAACAATACTTTATAGTTACACAAAGAGCACAAAGGAGACACAAAGTACACAAAAGCAGACTTCTGAGAGAGCCTGTTGAGTATTAGATTTGTCTGAAAATTAGTAGGCGAACAGCGGGAAGCCACTCATCAGATCGTTCACTTTGCTGCGTACTTTTTCAATAACGGCCTCATTGTCAATATTTGCGATCACCTCGTCAATCAGGTCAACGATCACCGGCATATGTTCTTCTTTCAATCCCCTGGTGGTGATTGCGGGTGTACCCACCCTGATTCCTGAAGTGGTAAACGGAGTGCGGCTGTCGAAAGGCACCATATTTTTATTGATGGTGATATCAGCTTTTACCAGGGTATTTTCTACCTGCTTGCCTGTGATTTCGGGGAATTTTGAACGCAGGTCGATGAGCATCAGGTGATTATCGGTTCCGCCCGAAATTACTTTGTAGCCTTTATTTACAAAGGCTTTGGCCATCACCTGGGCATTCTTCTTAACCTGGATAATGTATTCCATGTATTCGTCGCTTAAGGCTTCGCCGAATGCAACTGCCTTTGATGCAATTACATGCTCCAGCGGCCCGCCCTGCACACCGGGGAATACAGAACTATCAAGCAGTGCCGACATCATTTTGGTCTCGCCTTTGGGCGTTTTGAGCCCCCAGGGATTTTCAAAATCCTTGCCCATGAGGATCATACCACCGCGCGGGCCACGCAGGGTTTTGTGGGTTGTGGTGGTAACAATGTGGCAGTATGGAATCGGGTCGTTGAGCAGTCCACGGGCAATAAGTCCGGCAGGATGGGCGATGTCGGCCATCAATATAGCGCCGATTTTATCGGCAATGGTGCGCATACGCTTGTAATCCCAGTCGCGGCTGTAGGCCGAAGCGCCGGAAATGATCAGTTTTGGCTTGCCTGCCAGCGCCACTTCTTCCATCTTATCATAATTGATGGTTCCGGTTTCTTCCTCCACACCGTAAGCAATCACGTTATAAAGAATGCCTGACGAATTCACGGGGCTGCCGTGCGAAAGGTGCCCGCCATGCGACAGGTTGAGACCCATAAATGTATCTCCCGGTTTCAGAACCGTCATCAGCACGGCCATGTTGGCCTGTGCACCCGAGTGTGGTTGCACGTTGGCCCATGCGGCGCCAAACAGCGCTTTGGCACGGTCAATCGCTATCTGCTCGGTTTGATCCACTACCTGGCAACCGCCATAATAGCGACGGCCGGGATAACCTTCGGCATATTTGTTGGTTAAAACCGAACCCATGGCTTTAAGCACCTGCTCACTCACGAAGTTTTCGGAGGCAATCAGCTCAATGCCATGCATCTGGCGTTCTTTTTCTTTCCTGATGAGGTTGAAAACGGTAGTATCCTTTTTCATGATTCTATGTTCAGATGATTGATAATTAACAGTTTACAGGAACTTATAGCAACACGTCAAAGGTAGGAAATTGATTGTAATAGCCATCACCAATAGCCTTGGTTTTTCAGAGAAATACTGAAAAACATTTTCTTATTTGATTACTTCCTCCACTCCTCCTGCTCCTTGCTTTCCCTGATCATATCCGGAACATTGTCAAGGGCGGGGCCTTGCTCCAGCGCCTTCCAGTTGAATTTTTCGTCCAGCGGATCAAGGGCTTTCTGCGGTTCAAATATGCGCGAATCAACCGGTAATGCCCGGTAAGGAGTAAAGTCCGGAACATCGGTAAAGAAATCCGAAAGATCGCTGGCTCCTGCATCGTACTGGTTCAGGTAAGGAATCCCGAGTATATTCCAGAAAGTCTTGAAAATACTCCCGAAACTGTAATGCACATGGCTTACATAGTCTTTTTTAGCGTAAGGCGATACAACCATCAGTATGCTCCGGTGAGCATCAATGTGGTCAACACCGTTCTGGGCATCATCTTCGGTAATAAAAACCGCCATATTTTTCCAGTAAGGAGAGTGCGACAGGAACTCAATGATCCTGCCCACAGCGAGGTCGTTATCAGCCATATAGCTTTCGCGGAAAGGATAGCCGGCATCGGGCCGTTCACCGGCCCCGTGATCGTTAGGCAGAATAACCGTGAGCATACCGGGCAGTTCTGCCTTGCCTTCACCCCACTTTTCATTGAATTCCTGCATGAACAGGTTCACCCTAAACTGATCGGGTATAGCCATGTTGAAAGTGGGATAGATATGCGATGTACGGTCATACATAGGAGCAGGCATAGGGAAGTTCGCCACCTGCTTGATACCCATGTATTTGTAATTATCCTGGTAGTCAGCCGGTTCAAACATCACCCCGAAGCCGAAGTTGAAGAAACTGATGCCATGCCTTGCCAGGTGATCCCACATGGAACCGGCTTCGTTGTAATCTTCAGGATAAATGGCTCCCGAAGCCCCGTTCATTCCGAGGTTGCCCGGCGCATTGCTGTTCTCGCGGTACTCTCGGTTGCCGCCATAGTTGGCCGGAGTGGTCGATTCAACCCATTCGTTGGGGTATGTGTTTGCGAGCCAGCGGTGGCCGTCAGCCGAAACATCACTGTCGACATAGAAATTATCAGCAATCGCATACCGGTTAGCCAGTTGCAGGTGATTGGGCATGACGGTTGCAAAGTTCACTTTCTGATCCTTTTTGCCATTCGTGAACGAAACATTGGCGCCATAACGGGCAATTGAAGCATCGCCGTTGCTTTTCACCACCTGCCCGAAAATCTCGTCATATGTGCGGTTCTCCTTGGAAATAAAAACAATGTGTTTGATTGGTGAAGATTTTTCACCGGGATACAAAGGAACCGGGTTCTTGCTCCTGCCGGCAAAATCATCGCTTTTTGGTTCCCTGAACAGGAAGTTATTGTCAATGACTTTTTGTGTAAGCGACTTCATCATCTCGTCGGAAGGAATATCGAGCACTTCGACGGTGCCTTTCATCAGGCTGCCGATATACGTGCCTTCGGGGCCTTTCATGAAAGCTGCACCCCCGTTTGGCCCGCTTCCAAAGCCTTTGGCATTGGCGACCACCAGCTTCCTGCCGTCAGCAGTCACTTTGAGTTTTGCCGGGAACCAGCCGGCAGGGATATGCCCGATGACTTGCAGTGTTTTCGTATCAATAACACCGATTGCATTCAGCCCTGACTCAGCCACATAGAGCCTTTTTCCATCGGGCGATAACGCCAGCCCGAAGGGAATAATGCCGCGTAGTTTTTGAAGCCTTTTGTCAGGACAAAGGCTGATGTTTTTTACCACTGCTTTCTTCCTGGCGTCAATCACGCTGATGTTGTCGTTGTTGCCGTTGCTGCAAAACACGTACCTGCCGTCAGTAACCAGTGAATTGGGGCTCGAACCTCCCACGGCAGGTATCCCTTCGACCATCTGACCAACGCGTGTACCGGTTTTTATCTTTGCTGTTACCTTTGGCCTCCCCGGATTCTGAACATCCACAGTCCAAACTGAAAATGATTCATCCGAATCCATCGATCCAAGGCCCGGAATATCGAGGGTGTCGTTTTTTATTCCTTTCTCCGCTTCCTCGCTGCCATAAGCAAATGCAGGATAATCCAGCACGCCATTTTTCCATTCGCCCTGTTTCTTCTTCTTTACTAAACTGTATTTATACATCCCGACATTGGCTACGAATACCTGTTTTTCATCGGGTGAAAGGCATATCCCGAAAGGGTATCTCCCTACTTCGGCACTTGAGATAAGTTTACGGTTCACTGCATCTGCCACAATCATTCTGAAACCGATCTGATCGACAGCATAGATCGTCTTTCCATCGCGAGATAAAACCAGGTCGCCGATGTAGCCGTGCGAATAGTCATGTTTCGCATCTTTGAAGGCGCAATCAATAAACCCTTGTTTTTCACCGGTTTGAATATCAAAAATGAAGATCTTATTTTCCTGTCCGCCGGCCACGTACACCAGTCTATTGTCGGGCGAAACGGCTATCCCCATGAAAACCGAAGCCAAAACCCCGTCGTCAGTGGCAGGGCCGGGCGGCACCTGCTGAATACCTGGAGCATCGGACTGCAGGTTACGTAAAATGGTAATACTCAACGGCTGAATACCCGAATTGGCGGTAACGGCAATGTTACCATCAGGGTTTATGGCCAGTCCGTATGGATGCGGCGCCACGGTATAGCATTTGCCGGCAGGGGTAATGAGCCGTCCGTTGGGAATCACAGTGACGCCCTGCTTGTCGATACTTGTAAACCTGTCACCTGCCGGAGCCGAGAGTATGAAATCAGGTTTCTGCGCCTGTACGGTCAGGATGCAGATGACTGACAATAAGAAAGTTGCTGAACTTTTCATGGGAATAATTCTGAAAAAACAAATGTAAGCCATAACACGAACCAAAACCTTACCAAAGGCAAACAATTGGCATGTTTCCATCTGCCTCGACAAAAACGGTTACTTTTGCCGAAAAGCCCAAAACAGGCAAACATCGAACTATACATTCTCCATTTCTGCTTTATGATTGAATTCGAACGGTTTACTCTTTCAAACGGACTGCGTGTGCTGGTTCATCGCGATTCTTCAACTCCGATTGTTGCCATGAACATTCTATATAAAGTGGGATCGAGGGATGAAGATCCTGAGCGTACCGGTTTCGCTCATCTTTTCGAGCACCTGATGTTTGGCGGAAGCGTAAACATCCCGAAATACGACGAGCCGCTTGAACAAGCCGGCGGCGAGAACAACGCGTTTACCAACAGCGATATCACCAACTACTACCTCACCATCCCGAAACAGAACCTCGAAACGGCATTCTGGCTCGAGTCGGATCGAATGCTCAACCTCGCCTTTTCTCAGAAAAGCCTTGACGTTCAGCGAAATGTGGTAGTGGAGGAATTCAGGCAGAATTACCTCAACCAGCCTTACGGCGATGCATGGCTGCTGTTGCGCCCGCTGGCATACAAGGTTCATCCCTATCAATGGCCAACCATCGGCAAAGACCCGTCGCACATCGAAAATGCCCGAATGGAAGACGTAAAAGCCTTCTACACAAAATATTACAATCCTTCGAATGCCATTATGGTGGTTGCCGGCGACGTTGATACGGAACAAATTCTCAGCCTCTCGCAAAAATGGTTCGGAAGCATTGACAAAAACGGGCACTTTGAACGATTGCTGCCGGCTGAACCCGAACAAAACGGGGAACGATTGCTTGAAACTGAACGCAACGTACCCTTCGATGCCATTTACAAAGCATGGCATATGTGCGACCGCAACAACAGCGCCTTTTACCCGGCCGACCTGCTGAGCGACATACTCTCAGCGGGAAAATCGGGCAGGCTTTACAGCAACTTAGTGATGAAACAACAGCTTTTCAGCGATTTGAACGCCTATGTCACCGGCGATGCCGATAACGGGCTGTTTGTAATCAACGGCAAACTGATGAAAGGTGTGACTTTTGAGGAAGCTGAGAAAGCCATCGGCTATGAAATTTCACGGCTTTGCAAAGAACCTGTCGAACCGGACGAACTTCAGAAAGTAAAGAACCGTGTGGAATCCTTAATGACCTTTTCTGAGATGCGGGTACTCGACAAAGCCATGAACCTGGCCTATTACGAATTCCTGGGCGATGCCGGGATGATCAACCAGGTTGTAACCCATTACAACACCGTGACCGACAGTGATTTGCTCACTGCCGCCAACCGCATTTTCAGCAACCAAAACTGCTCAACGCTCCGCTATAAGGCTATTTGACCATGTATTGACACAATTGTCCGGCATGAGAACAATTTTCATTTCACGCAAAGGCGCAAAGAGATAATTTAAAACATTCATAATAAGTACAATACATTAGTATGCGCCTTGGCGACTTTGCATGAATCCTTAAAGAGCTTAAAATTCGAACAAATTCTGAACAGCCTTGTAACAGATTGATAATAAAAGATGTAACCTGCTCTGTCGCGAACCATTATGAACAATGACAACCAAAAAGAGTGCTTATGCTGAACCGAAATAGCCAACCGGCAATCCATACGTTAGACCAGATCAGTATCATGGAACCGGAAAAATATACCCTCGATAACGGCATCGATGTTTACCAGTTCGATAGCGGCACACAGGATCTGCTCATGATTGAACTTATTTTCAAAGCAGGCACCTGGCAGCAGGAAGAGCCCTTCTCCGCACTCGGAACCAATCTTATGCTGCGTGAAGGTACAAAAGCGCTTACCTCGCAGCAGATTTCAGAAAAGCTCGATTACTATGGCGCCCACCTCGAAACCTCGGTCGAGAAAGACCATGCTTTCGTCACGCTGTTCACGCTCAACAAGCACCTGACTGAAACGCTGACAGTACTCGAAGATATTATCAAGAACGCCAGTTTCCCTGAGCAGGAATGTTCGGTGATCATTGGCAAGCAGCGGCAGACACTTGCTATTAACATGCAAAAAGTCAGCTACCTGGCACGAACACGATTTACGTCATTACTCTTTGGGAGACAACATCCTTACGGACAAACCATTCAGCCCGAAGACCTTGAGATAAATGACACGGATCAGTTTGCCCGGTTTCACAGGCTGTATTACCATGCTGCCAACTGCAGGATGCTGGTAGCGGGAAAAATTCCTGCCGGCTTTCAAATGTTGCTGCAGCAGCACTTTGGTGGTAACGACTGGCTGAGGGAGCTACAGCCGGAAGTTCATTTTGCAGCAGCGCCGTCTGCCGAAAAGGAAATCTTCATTCAAAAGGACGATGCGCTGCAATCGGCTATCCGCATGGGCAGGGAGATGTTCAACAGGAACCATCCCGACTTTATCGCAATGCATTTCCTCAACACCCTGCTTGGCGGTTACTTTGGTTCGCGGCTCATGAGCAACCTGAGGGAGGACAAAGGCTTTACCTATGGAATTGGTTCAGGCATAGTGCCTTTCGACCATTCGGGATTCTTTTTCATCAGTGCCGAAGTAGGCAGCCAGGTAACAAGGCAGGCTGTGCAGGAAATTGAAAACGAGCTCAATAAACTTTGCAGTGAGGATGTAAATGAAAAAGAACTTGAGCTGGTGCGGAATTACCTGCAGGGATCGTTTCTTCGCAGCATCGACGGGCCTTTTGCCTTGGCCGACCGTTACCGCGACGTGCTGCTTTCGGGTTATGATATGAATTACTACAACCAAATGCTTGAGATCGAACGAAACATCACACCCCGCCAACTGCGCGAACTTGCCGCACGGTATCTCAATCCGAAAGAAATGTACCTTTTGATAGCCGGCAAACAAGCCTGATTCATACTTTTTTTAGTACATTTATCGTTTGCTAATTGGTAAGATTCCTCACCCACTGATGAAAAAACGGCTGATAGTAATATTATTTCCCTTTTTCCTTTTGCTGAATTATGCAAGGACATCAGCGCAAGACTATCAGTGTGTACAAACTGACCCGGCTACCGGAACTGTCACTATCACATGGACTCAGGGAAGTTTGTCAGGAATTGATCACTACGAGCTCCTTTGGGGAACTTCTCCCGGCATCTATAACGATTCAACCGTGATCATGCCATCAGGACCTGTGATGAGTTATTCACTAACGGGAACCAACGGAAATAGTTCCATTTACTATATACTGATACGTGAATACACCATTTTCGGTATTAATTATTACCCCATTGCTTCAAACATCTTCCTCACGGTTACGCCCATTGATGCCGGCATTGCCAGGCTCGACTGGAATCCTTCGGGTATAAACCCCACAGGTTACTACTACGTTCAGCGGGAGGAAAACAATTCATGGCGCACGATTGACAGCGTTTATCACTCATTTTCCAGCGCCGTCTATTCATATATTGATACTGTTTCGTCGCCGTTTTGTGATACAACCATGATCAAATACCGAACGCTGTTCCTCGACTCACTCAATACCTGTACCAGTATCTCAAATGTTGACTCCGGCCAGTTCTACGACCGATACCCGCCATCGAACCCCACGCTCGATACGGTGAGCATTTACTACGACCCTTCGGGTTTCTTCGTTTGTCCCATCATAGGCTGGGTGAAAAGTCCGCAGCGCGATGTTGCCGGATATATCGTTTATCGCTGGAATGCTGCGAACAACAGCTACGATTCCATTGCCACTGTTAGTGCCGATTCATCCACTTACATTGATCTGAGTATTGGCGCCCTGGTTACCTGCCTCGATCCGCAAACATACGCCCTTGCTGCCATTGACAGTTGCGGAAACACAAGCTACGGCACATTTATGAATGCCCCGCACAGTATCGCTTTGCAGGTGATGAACGACATCGACCCATGTGATAAAAAAGTTACGCTTAGTTGGAATGAGTATGACAATATGCCGGGAGGACTGGCAGGTTACGAAGTTTTCCGGGGTATAAACAGTGTGATGAATTTCTCCCTCATTCAAAACCTGGCGCCGGGCGATACTACTTACACCGATTTCTTTGATTTTGCCGACGGCTATTCATACACCTATCTCGTTAGGGCAATCAGTACAAACGGCATTTCAAGCAGCTCATCGTGCCGGCAGATCAAGACCTATCACGGCCCCATACTTCCCGATACGGTTTACATCGAACATGCCACCGTTGTGAACGATGACTTTGTCAACCTGAAATACTATTACTCACCGCCAAACACCATCCGCAAATTAGTACTCCAGCGCAGGGAAATGCCGGGTGGAACATTCACTCCCTTAGATTCGCTGCAGGCGCCGCCGGGTGGCTTTTTGCCGGTGGAATGGGAGTTTAACGACACCTCAGCCATGGTGCATTATCTCAGTTACGAGTACCGTATCATGATTCAGGATACCATGTGCACACAGGCCATCGATTCTTCGGCCAACGAAGCGCGTTCTATATTGCTCACTGCTTACATCGCTGACGACACCCATAACCAGATCACCTGGAATGCTTATAAAACCTGGTACGGAGGCGTTGCACGATACGAAGTGTTTCGCAATATCGACGGGGCAAACGACCCTGCAAATCCCATTGCTACAATTTTCAGCGATACACTTTATGTTGACGATGTAACCAACATAAGCCGCACGGCAACCGTTTGCTACAGGGTTGAGGCGGTTGAAGGCCCCGGTAACCCGGTTGTAAGCAATGAACGTTCGGTTTCGAACTGGGCCTGCGTGCTTCGCGACCCGCTGTTCTATATGCCCAATGCCTTTAAGCCCAACAGCACCAACAACAATCTGTTCAGGCCTGTTGCCACGTTCGTGGAACCATCCAGTTTTCATATGCAAATTTACAGCCGCTGGGGACAACTGATGTTCGAAACCGATGATATGCTCACCGGGTGGGACGGCACCATGAACCGGTTGCCGGCGCCGGCAGGCGTATATGCCTGGGTAGTGAATTACCGGTCGCTGCTTGGCAAACAATATACCAGGCGAGGGTTTGTTACCCTGCTTCGCTGATGACAATTGGGCAGGAATGGAACCCTTAGCATTCAGTGAGGATTAACAATTTGATTTATATCGTATTAACCAAATCCCGGCGCCCTTACAAACTACGGTTTTCATTACGTTTGCTTAACAATTTTTAAGTAAAGGCTTACGCTAAAATTAATACCTTTGCACCTTTCAAAAAAAAGGCTATGTTCTCTGATGATGCAAAATTCGTAGGTGAAGGCCTGACGTACGATGACGTTTTGCTGGTACCGGCCTATTCCGAAATACTCCCGCGCGATGTTGACATTTCTACCCGGCTTTCCAGGGGTATCAGCATGAACATCCCCATCGTGTCAGCAGCCATGGATACGGTTACCGAATCGGTTATGGCCATTGCCATGGCACAGGAAGGCGGCATAGGCGTTTTGCATAAGAATATGTCAATCGAAGACCAGGCTACCGAAGTGCGCAGAGTAAAACGCGCAGAAAACGGCATGATCCTCGATCCCATCACCCTCCACGAAAGCGCCCTGGTATCCGATGCCTTAGAAATCATGCACGAACACAGTATCGGCGGCATCCCCGTGGTGAATAAATCAGGCAAATTAGTTGGCATCATCACCAACAGGGATTTGCGCTTCGAGCGTAACCCCGAAAGGCCGGTTGCCGAGGTTATGACAAAGGAGAACCTCATCACTACCACCGAGTTTACCGACTTCGAAAAAGCTGCCGACATCCTGCAGGAGCATAAGATCGAAAAACTGCCCGTTGTTGATAAAGACTTCAGGCTTGTAGGGCTTATTACTTACAAGGACATCATCAAGATAAAAGCCCGCCCCAATGCCTGCAAGGATGAGCATGGCCGCTTGCGGGTTGCAGCCGCTGTAGGCGTTACCTCCGATACCCTTGACAGGGTGAGTGAACTGGTAAAAAACTCAGTGGATGCCATTGTAATTGATACCGCGCACGGCCACTCGAAAGGCGTTATGGATATGGCCAGGCGTGTGAAGAAACACTTCCCCGACCTTCAGCTTATCATTGGAAACATTGCCACCGCCGAAGCAGCCATTGACCTCATGAAAGCCGGCGCCGATGGCGTGAAAGTAGGTATTGGCCCGGGTTCAATCTGCACAACCCGCGTCATTGCAGGAATAGGGATGCCACAGCTATCAGCCATCTACGAAGTTGCCAAAGCACTCAAAGGCAGCGGCATTCCGGTGATTGCCGACGGCGGCATACGCTACACCGGCGACATTGTAAAAGCCCTTGCGGCAGGCGCCAGCAGCATCATGGCAGGCTCTCTGTTTGCCGGCGTTGACGAATCACCGGGCGAAACCATCATCTTCGAAGGCCGCAAGTTTAAGACCTACCGTGGCATGGGCTCCATCGAAGCCATGCAGAAAGGTTCAAAAGACCGTTACTTCCAGGATGCCGAAGACGACATTAAAAAGCTGGTTCCCGAAGGCATCGTGGGAAGAGTGCCTTACAAAGGATCGCTGTCGGAAGTGATCCATCAGATGGTGGGCGGCCTGCGCGCCGGCATGGGATATACCGGCTCACAAAATATCAGCACACTGCAACAAGCCAGATTTATTAAAATAACCGCCGCCGGAGTGGTCGAAAGCCACCCGCACGACATCACCATTACCCGTGAGGCTCCTAATTACAGCAGGTAATCCGGTGTGGATGAATTGCACCTGACTGTAAAGCCAAACAATTACTAAAATCAAGATAACCAACCAAAAAATTCCGAAATACTCATGAAACGTTCGGCTTTAAACCTTACAATTATTGCCTTATTATTGATACCGGGGTTTACCTATGCCCAATCAAGCGCAAACGACCCCGTATTGCTCGAAGTAGCAGGTGAAAAAATCACGCGCAGCGACTTCCTGAACGTATATCAGAAAAACAATGTGAAGGACGAAGCCCTTGATGCCAAAGCGCTGGAAGAATACCTCGAACTCTATATCAATTTCAGGTTAAAAGTGAAGGAAGCCACCGAACTCGGCTTGGATACGCTGCGTTCGTTCCGCGAAGAACTGGCAGGATACCGTAAACAACTTTCGGCACCATACATGGTTGATGATCAGGCTGTTGAATCGCTCGTTAACGAAGCATACCAGCATAAGCAGTTCGACATCAGAGCCAGCCATATACTGGTACGTTGCGACCGGCGTGCCTCCCCTGCCGATTCACTGGCTGCCTGGAACAAAATCATGTCGATGCGCAAACGTATTCTGAAAGGTGAAAACTTCGGCAAAGTTGCAGCCGAAAATTCCGATGATGAATCGGCCAGAGACCGCACCGTACAAGGCCGACAGGTGAAAGGCAACAAAGGCGACCTGGGATATTTCACTGTTTTCGATATGGTCTACCCTTTCGAACAGGCAGCCTATAACACCAAAGAAGGCGAAATGTCGATGCCGGTGCGTTCCGATTACGGCTATCATCTTATAAAAGTCCTGGCAAAGAAACCGGCCATGGGCAAGGTTCAGATCGCACATATCCTGTTGCTTTTCCCTCCTAAAGCCACTGCCGCCGACTCCGTTAAAATGGCTGATTCGGCACAGATGGTTTATGAACTGCTGCGCAACGGCGGCGACTTTGCTGCCTTGGCCAAGCAATACTCCGGCGACAAAAGCACTTCCGATAAAGGCGGTGTATTGCCCTGGTTCGGCGTTAACCGCATGATACCCCAATTCATTGATGCCATCCGCGAACTTAAAACCGCCGGCGACTATTCGGCGCCGTTTATTTCGGACTTTGGCTGGCACATTATCAAACTCGTTGACCGTAAACCTGTTGGCTCGCCCGAAGACGAACGCAACGACATAAAACAGAAGGTCACCAAAAGCGACCGTACCGTTGTATCGCAGCAATCATTTATTGACAAAGCCAAAAAAGAGTTTGGTTTCACCGAAAACATCGCCGCTGCCGATAAGATATCATCCTTTGTTGATGCATCGGTATTTGCCGGCAAATGGGCCGTACCCGCCAATGCCATCCTTAACGAAACGCTTTTCACCATCGGCGACAAGAGCTACAGCCAGGCTGACCTTGCCAATTACATTGCCGCACACCAGCGCCAGGGCGACACGCTGCACATACCCACATTTGTGCAGGCGCAGTACAAATTGTTCCGCGACGAAAAATGCCAGGCCTATGCTGACAGCCAGCTCGAAAACAAATACCCTGATTTCCGCGCCCTGATGCGCGAATACCACGATGGCATCCTGCTGTTTGACTTAACGGATAAGAAAGTATGGTCGAAAGCCATCAAGGACACCACTGGCCTGCAAAATTTCTACAACGAGAATAAAAACAATTACCTGTGGGACGATCGTGCCGATGTAACCACTTACACTTACGATGACCCGAAAACGACCAAGCTTTTGAAGAAGTATGCAAAAAAAGGCCTTTCGTTTGAAGAGATACTTCCCAAATTCAACCACGATACTGTTGAAGTAATCTCAGCCGTAAGAAAGAAATACCTGAAAGGTGAAAACACCGTTGTTGATAGCCTTGGCTGGAAAAAAGGCATTTATCCCGGATTAAAGAATACCGACGGGAAACAGCTTTTCATCGTAATCAATGACATTGTGGTTAAAGAGCCTAAACAACTCAACGAAGCCAAAGGAATCATCACTGCCGATTATCAGAACTTCTTAGAACAGGAATGGATTAAGGAACTTCGTAAGAAGTATCCCTACAGCGTTCATCAGGATGTTCTGAAATCCATCACGCAAAACCAGTAATGCGCAAGGTTTTCAACATAATTGCACTGCTTCTCCTGCTTTCGTCATGCAGCCTTTTGCCGGGTCGCAGCTCCGACAAGATTGCGGTTGCCCGGGTTAACGACGCCTATCTTTACCGCGACGACCTGGCAGGTGTTGTTCCTGCCGGTACAGCCAGCCAGGACAGTACCGATCTTGTTAAAACCTTTATAAACAACTGGATACGTCAGCAACTCCTGCTTCAGCAGGCCGAGAACAACCTTAGCAGCGACAAAACCGACTTCACCAAAGAACTTGAACAGTACCGCAACTCACTCATCATCTACCAGTACGAGTCGGAACTGGTGAGGCAGAAGCTTGATACGGTGGTTTCGCCGGGCGAGATCGCCGAATATTATGCTGCCCACCAGGCAAATTTTCAGCTCCGCGAGAATATTGTGAAGGCTGCTTACGTTATCATTCCTGTAAATTCGCCTGTAATTGGCAGGATGCGCAACCTGCTGCGGAGCGAGAGTAACAAAGACCATGAAGCGCTCGAAAGCCTTTGCCAGGAACATGCGGACAACTTTCGCCTCGACCTTGAATCATGGATGCCTTTCAGCGACCTGCAAAAGGCCGTGCCACTCTCGGCAGGTGACCAGGAAGACTTCCTCAGCGCCAACCGGTATTTCGAGGTTCAGGACTCCACAAGCCGTTACCTGGTGAGGATTTTTGAATACAAAACCAAGGAGAGCGTTTCGCCTTTAAGCTTCGAAACCAGCAATATACGATCGGTTATCCTCAATAAGCGCAGGTTTGAACTACTTTCGCGGCTCGAAGAAGACCTCTTTAAAGATGCCCTCAGCAAAAAGAAATTTGAAATTTATTAAATCCAGACGCTCCGAATGAAAAATATAGCTATCACCACATTGTTCCTGTTCACAATGATCTTTTCCACTGCCGTAAAAGCCCAGGACAAGGTGATTGATGAGGTTATTGCTGTTGTCGGGAGCCATCCCATTCTCTATTCCGACGTGGAAGCACAATACATGCAAATGAGAGCTCAAATGAATGTTAGCGATGCCGCCGCCGCCCGCTGCCAGATTTTTGAACAGATGCTGTACCAGAAGCTGCTCCTGTACCAGGCTGAGATTGACAGTATTACCGTTGACGATGAGCAGGTAAATGCCACGCTTGATCAGAAGCTGCGCTACTATATCCAGCAATTCGGGTCGCAGGAAAAATTAGAAGATTTTTACGACAAGTCCATCCTCGAAATCAAGGAGGAATTCCGCGAGCCCATACGAGAACAATTACTCTCCGAACAGGTACAGGGAAAAGTAACAGAAAACATCAAAAGCACGCCTACCGAGGTGAAGAAATTCTTTGAGAAAATTCCCGCCGACAGCATTCCGGTTATCCCGATGAAATATGAAATTGCCCAGATTGTGAAAGAGCCGGATGTGAATGCCGAAGAATTAAACGCTTCGAAGGCCAAAATCACGGCACTGCGCGACAGGATAATGAAAGGTGAAAAATTCAATACACTGGCAGTATTGTATTCCGAAGACCCGGGCTCGGCTGCCAAGGGCGGCGAACTGGGACTCTTTGGCCGTGGCGATATGGCGCCCGAGTTCGAGTCGGCAGCATTCGGACTCAAAAACAAAGGCGATGTTTCGGAAGTGATAAAATCCAAGTTCGGTTATCATATCATACAACTTATCGAACGCCGCGGCGAATACATCAATGCACGCCATATTCTCATCATCCCCAAAGTGTCGCCCCTCGACCTGGTGAAAGCAAAAAACGACCTCGACAGTATTGCCGGCCTCATTGCAAAGGACAGCATCTCTTTCGAAAAAGCAGCATTGAGGTTCAGCGACGACCCGGGAAAAGTGAACGGCGGTTTGCTCATCAACCCTGCCTCCAGCAACTCTGTGTTCCCCGCCGACCAGCTCGACCCCAAGGTGTTTTTTGTGGTTGACAAGCTCAAAGTGGGTGAAGTATCGTCAGCAGTGCCTTACACCACCGAGGACGGAACATCGGCATACCGCATCCTGAAACTTGTTTCGCGCACCGAACCTCATAAAGCCAACCTCAAAGACGACTATAACCAGTTGCAGGAATGGGCGCTTAACGAGAAAAAAGGACTGGCTGTGGCCAAATGGATAAAGGAAAAATCGAAATTAGCCTACCTGCGCATCGACGAACCTTATAAAAACTGCACCTTCCAATATGACTGGAACCAGCAGGCAAAGTAATCCTTTCATTTCCTCCCGGTTTACATTCTGTTTATTGCTGATCCTTTATATCCAAACTGTCGCCAACCCATGAATCCATATAAGTCCGATACTGAGGCCCTTGATGCTTTTACACTGAAATACAATGAACTGCGCAACGAAATAGGAAAAGTGATCGTGGGGCAGGACGAAGTGTTGAAAAACCTTCTCATTGCCATTTTCAGCAAAGGCCACGGCTTGCTGGTGGGTGTCCCCGGCCTTGCCAAAACGCTGATGGTGAATACGCTGAGCAGGGTGCTCGGGCTGTCGTACAGCCGCATACAGTTCACCCCTGACCTGATGCCTAGCGATATTATCGGGACAGAAATCCTCGACGAAAACCGGCAGTTCAGGTTCATCAAAGGCCCCGTGTTTGCCAACATCATTCTTGCCGACGAGATCAACCGCACACCTCCCAAAACGCAGAGCGCACTGCTCGAAGCCATGCAGGAAAAGGCCGTAACCGTTGCCGGTGCAAGCCACAAACTCGAAGAGCCTTTTTTTGTACTTGCCACGCAAAATCCCATTGAGCAGGAAGGCACCTATCCCCTGCCCGAAGCCCAGCTCGACCGTTTCATGTTCAATATTTGGCTCGACTATCCTTCGTTTGAGGAAGAGATACAGGTGGTAAAATCAACCACTGCCAACTACACTGCTGACCTTAAGGTGATCCTTGAGCATGACGAGATTATATTTTTCCAGGAGTTGATACGTCGCATTCCCGTTGCCGACAATGTTTTTCAATACGCCGTGAAGCTGGCTTCGCGCACCCGCCCGGGAACACCCGGGGCACATGCCTGGGCCAACGATTATCTTACCTGGGGAGCAGGGCCGCGCGCATCGCAGTACCTCATTCTCGGTGCCAAATGCCATGCTGCGGTGAACGGCAAATACTCACCCGATATCGAAGATGTGCAGGCTGTGGCCAACGCCATACTCCGGCATCGCATCGTACGAAACTACAAAGCCGAAGCCGAAGGCATCAAGGAAGATCATATTGTAAAGGAACTGCTGAAGTAGCGCCTATTGCCTTTTTCATAATGCCTGGTGTAAAAATCGGGGAGCCAGAAGTTCCGGGTAGAGAGTTGCCTTATGTATTCTTTACTTATGACTTTGAATGATACGAAAACATCATTATGATGAAGGTTCGCAAAAAAAATCACCAGGCATCCAAATGACCTGGTGAATTGGATATAAAACCGGACCTATATCAATTATTGAGTACCACTATTTTGCGGGTAACCGAAGAACTACTTTCAGATAACCTGACAAAATAAATTCCATTCCTTAGTTCAGGTATCTTAACCGTTTCTTTCCGGCTTATTTTATTCTGCGTTTTCACCACCACTCCCATGTCATTAAAAATTGCAACATCGGAATCTAATGCATTTTCGATGCAGATAGCATCGGTGGCCGGATTCGGATAAATAAGTATTTCTGTGGAATGCAATGCGGGTTTCACTCTGTAGGTAACCTCATAGTCAGTAATAAGCCCGACTTTTGAAACACCCTGGGGTATCACAACATCAAAAGGTTCAGAAATAAAAATATCGTTCGACATCCTCGACATCTTCACTGCCACTTTGTATTTACCCTCCTGCGATACATTAATGGAACGGAAATGAGATCCCTCAATCGGAGTATCATTATAATACCACTGGTACAAAGTTATTTCGGTCGTATCACTCGTTTCGGCAACCTGCATAATCACCGGCTTTGCCTTTAGAATATTTTGCATGGCTTTTTGGGCAATAACTTTTGCGCCAGCTGCATTGGGATGAATACCGTCAGGGAAATTGGCCGACATATAATTGGTGGTGTTATACATATCAATCAGGTGGACCTCTTTCTCGAAAGCTATTTCATGTAGTATCGGAATAAGCTTCATCACAATGGTATTATCGTTGATATTGTATGCCGATGAATATGCCTTGGCCGGGGTAACCATGTAGATAACCGGTTTTGAAGGCATTGCCCTGAATTCATCAATCATTTCAAGATAGGCGGCTTTATATTTGTCTGGTTTCCAGTTCCCGCTTTTCGAATCGTTTGTTCCCAGCTTTATCAGGATAATATCAGGATTCAGGCTGAAGGTATAATTGTACTGTGGCTGATTCCACCAGGGGCTGTCGCCGGTTTTTGACATGGTAGTACCTGACACACCAAGGTTTTCGGTGTAATACCCGGTTCCCAGCATACTGCGGAGCTGCATCGGCCAGCTATTGAAGTAATTTCCTGCTCCGCCTTCGGTGATACTGTTTCCGATGCAGGCAATGATTGTATCGGTGATCGGGCTGCCATTGTCATTGCATGAACCGAATTTCACAACCGGAACTATCAGCGGCTCACTGTAAACGGTTACCCTTCGCTTCCCCCTGAATTCGCAGGTGCCGAATACCACCTCAGCATCGCTTATGGTTTTCCCGTTAAGGAACTGGTAAACATAATCCAGGTTAGGAATAACCGGGATTGTTATCTCATAAATGTTGTCGCTATTGCTGTCGGTAAGTTCAAATGAAACAGGGTCCCAGTTATTGAAGTTCCCCGCGACATGAACTCCGTCGGGCGAAACAGCGATGCCTGTCATATCAACGCTGAGCGTTAGGTCAGTCCGAATGGTTGATCCGCAATCGTCGCAGTGATTAAAACAAACCACTGGCAATACTGTACTCCCCTGTGGTACAACAATATTCCGGTCGGCCAGGGAACCTCCTGATCCGCAAGGTGTACCGGTCATTGATTCAAAATGACCCCAGTCGGTATTGCTGGTCGAATACCTGAAATTGTACGACTCACCTGCCGGCAGATACAAGGTTGCCTCAAAAATACTGTCGTGATTATTATCCGTCATCATTTGAAACTTATTGAGTTCCCAACCGGCCCAGTCGGAACCGATATAAACTATGCCGTTTGCCGGATATGCCTCCGACATGTTCACACGAAAGGTAACCATGACATTTGAAGCTTTGAGGCCGGTTGCCGGTAAAAGTAAGATGATGAATACCAAAACCGGTAATATTCTGAACATTGTGCAGGATGAGGATTTTCTTTTCATAAAAGATTGAAGAGTTAGATCGCTTGCGTTGCTACGCATGGTGTGAATAGTTCATTAAGTGGCGTAAAAGTAACCAATTTCCCTATTCACATGGCGTTGCTCAATGGGTGACTACCAAGTGACTTGTACTGGAATGATGATTTTGTAGATATTGGCAGTAGCTGCGGGTTACTTCCTTCAGGGACACAGTGGCGCGCTGGTGCGGGTTGGGTATGGGCAAGAATGGAACGCGGATGACGCGGATTCTTGCGGATCTGCCGGATAGGTCATTATCCGCCTGATCAGCGTCATTCGTGTTCTGATGACATATTCTGTGCTATTTTACTCTCAGCGTTGATTTCCTTCTTAGTGTTTCTGCGTGTCCCGAGTGCCTCTGTGGTTTCACTTCACCAGCACTACCTCCAAAATCCCGAAACCCGGTAAATTGAATTTCTGGCCTTCAGGCTGATTGCTGTAACTTCCGTCGGTTTCTCTCACCTTTACTACGCCGGCGGCAAATGTTCCCGGAACAATTTTGAAACTCACCGGGGCAGCACCGGAATTGAAGAATCTTACAAAGAGCCCATCGCCTTTAGCTGCAATAGAGGTTGCAATCACGGCATTATTGTCAAGCGTGAACAGCGAACCGGCAACATCACCTGTAGCCGGTATTGCCAGCAGCGGCTGATTGAACGACAATCCCTGCCTTTGAGTCTCCGCCACGTTAAAAAGGCCATGCGGAACCAGGGCATACGTAAACGTAACCGGCCCTTCCTGGTCGGCTTTGAAGTTGGTATGCCAGTAGTTATTCATCACATAGGAATAAAGCGTTGGATCAGTATTAGGCTTTGTTTTCCATTCCTTCATACCATATTTACCCTGCTGCTCATCAACCATTTCTCCCGGTTCAACAAGGCAGGCTTCGCGCAACAGCAGTGAAACACCATACTCCTGGTTCGACACATCGCACCAGTGCTGAACACAATAGTAATCCTGGTTTGAACCGGCAAGCTGGTTCACGCCGGGACTGAAAATGCCTCCCCAACCTGTATTGAAGCGGCTCACGGCATCACGTATTCCGAAGGGAAATGCAAAATGTACGGATTCTTTTTCCCTGACTGCTTTTTTGTCAACCGTGTTCGACAACTCTAAGCGGTTCAGCCCTTTGTAAATTATTATCTCACGAAGCAGTGAATTACATCCGGGGGCATCGCTCTTCACTTGAAGCACAGCGAGCAACGGGCCGTTTTCCTTCAGCCTGACTTCTATAGGTTGCCCGCTTGTTACTGCCGTTTTCGGATCGCGTCCGGGAACGTAAAGAAACTTGTTCAACCCTTCGTTGCTGCCGGTTTTCACTAATTCGGCATTCAAAGGTTTCCACACCATGCTGCTGATATTTCCGGTTGACCGGTCGATTTTCAGGCTGAAAAATTCATTTTCAAGTTTTTCGGTACCTGTATTGAAAGCCTTACTTTGAGCCAAAGTCCCTTTGTTAATAAGGCTATAACGTTTTGACCCAAGGGCCGGAACGGCAGTCGCCATGAATGCCAGCCTGCCATCGGAAAGCATCTGGCACAGGACCTCGTTCCCGGCATCATCAAGCACGGTATTGGCGTCGCCAGCAGTCACGGCATCCAGGTAAACTACATCGGTTCTTGGCCACGACAGGGTATTGATGACATCAAATTGCAATGTATTGGCTGCCAACCGAATCGGCTTGCCGAGCTTTTTCACCTGAGCATCCGCATCGAGTGCATACTGCCTCTTGAACCTCCACTGGTCGGTGACAAAGGGAATATCGGGATCGGAAATACTGTTGTAGGCGCCCCAGGTATGTTCATCAAAAAGCAGCACCTTTTCCCATGCCTGTTCAATGTCGTCAGCCAGATAACCAAAGCGTCCGGTGATGGCATATACGTTTGATAACTGGGTAAGCTTTTCGCTGTTAACACGGTTCATGGCCATTTCGGCAGCAGTTGAATAAGCGCCGTCTTCCCAGTAAGGTGAAAAATCGCCGGTAAATGCAGGCAACTGATCGCCATAGCGCAGCTCAAATTCACGAAACATACCGTCAATCGTGCTCAGAACGATTTTTGGCGAATTATAGCGGCTATTCCAGTCAGCAACAAAATGTGAGACCAGGCTGTCGGTGGGACCATTATCGGCTACGATGCTATACCTCCACTGCACCATTTCATAAGGATATCCTTTTGCATCAAGTTCGGCCATGTATGCGGCAATCTTTTTCTTACCCCTTTCAGCGATATCTCCCGGCTTCATTCCGTGCCATGATGAATAGCCCCTGCCGGCCATCCAGAAAAGTATCTTTTCCTCACCCGAGGGAGAAACCCACCAGAAAGGCTTGTCGGACCAGTTATTATTTGAATGCCCCACCCTGTCGCCGCCGTCAGGATACGAAGCAACATAATTGGGACCATCGGAAAAGTACCTGATACCGTTGCGTGCCAGCGCCGGGATTGTTCCCCAGGTGAGCCCCGGTATATCGGTGATCATGGCCGCCGGAATGCGGATTCCGAATTCGTTTTCAAGTTTTTGGGCATACATGGTAAGCCTGTATAACTCTTCGGGCTGGCAAAGTCCCGTGGTGATGCCGGCATAAAGTCCGCCAATACCAATGTTCCCTTCTCTTACCGCCTTCATCAATTCATCTTTCTGCACAGGCGTGCATACGTTGAGGAAGTTCTCGATGGCCATCGTGGTTTCGATATTCCATTTAAACTGCGCCTCACGCGGAAGATTGCTGGTTTGCCGGATATACCTGAGTGCATTCACAATATTGCGGTTTTGAATTTGCTCCACGGCCTGCTGCCGGTCGGAATAGCCCACATCGTAATGCGAATGATGTATGAGATGGATTTCCCTGAATTTCACAGGCATTAATACCAGCGAAAACTCCCTGTCGGCCTGGTCCGGAAGGATGGCCTTTATATGTAACGGAGTTTCTGCCTGAACGGCATCGTGATAGATTTCGAAGTTGTTCATACCGGGCTTCAGGATGAAGCGATAATTCTCTTTGCCGTCAACAACCAGTGTCAGCGGCTTATCGTTGCCAAAATGCGTGGCTGTTACGTTGATCGTCTGCCGGTTGTCTTTCGAAAGCAATGCAACCGGTTCTATTTCAATGCTTTCTTCAAAGTTGAATTTGAAAGTCATATACCAGTCGTTGCTGTTTTCGTTGTGTCCGACCACTTTGAGCTTCAGCGGTTTCCCTTTCTCACACATGGTTGCAGGCACCCGCAGGTACATATAGCCGTGGGCATCGGCAGCGGCATCATCCATTTTCCAGTCAAACACGAGTTGCTCGCCATTGTTCCCGGTAAATGTCCAGTAAGGCAGGTTTCGTTTATCGAAAGTCCTGAAAGTAATGGCCGGGCGATCGTTGATATACAGATCGAAACTGCGGTCATCGTGGCTTGTCCCCTTGGAGTGGGCTGCCAGCCAGGCAAAAAAGAGGTATTTACCCTGAAAATTGGCCGGAACGGCTTCTGTTTCCCATTCAATCGCCTTCTTCCCATCGGTGCACCTGGTGAGTAAAGCGGTTTTGGCAACATCGGGCAAAGCTGAGTTGTAATTAATATTCTCGCCGCTGATCTCCCTGCCGTATCCTTTCAGATAGGAGATCTTCCCGAAAACGGGAACTTTTACCTGGCCGGGAAGTAGAAACGGAAGAATGGTCAGTACTGTCAGTAAGAGCCTGATTTTCATAAATTAAAGATTTATGGTGGGGTAATTGCCTTGAAAGCGAAGATACAAATCTATTTGAATGCTGCTGAACCTTTTTGGACAGATGATTGTTGAAAGCACCAAAAGTTAACTCATTATTCAGGTATAGGTTTACCTGAATTGTTTATACCTTTGCAATCATAATAAACGTAACATAAAATCTAAAATAATCATGGCAGTATTAGTTGGTAAAAAAGCCCCTGTATTTGAAGCTGATGCCGTTGTAAACGGTGGCGAATTTGTTGAAAAGTTTTCCCTTTCGCAGTATATCGGGAAGAAACATGTTGTCTTCTTCTTCTACCCGCTCGATTTCACTTTTGTGTGCCCGACAGAAATTCTCGCTTTCCAGGAAAAGCTGGCGGAATTTGAAAAACGCAACACCGCTGTTGTTGGTTGCTCCATCGACAGTAAATTTTCGCATTGGGCATGGCTCAACACCCCGAAGAACAAAGGTGGCATTGAAGGAGTGAAGTTTCCTCTGGTGTCGGACCTCAGCAAAACCATTGCTGAAAACTACGATGTGCTGGCCGGCGACTGGGAGTATAACGAAGACGAAGACTATGTTGAATTCAATGGCGAACCTGTTGCATACCGCGGCCTGTTCCTGATTGATAAAGCAGGTATTGTGCGTCACCAGGTTGTAAACGACCTGCCGCTGGGTCGCAGCATCGACGAGGCTATCCGTATGGTTGATGCGCTCCAGTTTTTTGAAGAAAATGGTGAAGTGTGTCCTGCTAACTGGCACAAAGGCGACGAAGGCATGAAAGCCGATGCCGAAGGTGTTGCCGGTTACCTGAGCAAACACTAAATAACTCCCTAACATCTGAAAGGCCGGCGAAGCGCCGGCTTTTTTGTTGAGACCATCATCTCGCCCTTACAGGACTGAGCGTACTGATATCGTCTTTAGGTAAACCATAATGTCGCCTCTACGGGGCTTTGCGGATAGATATCAGTTACAGTTAACCATAATGTCGCCCCTACGGGGCTTAGTGGATCGATGTCGTCTTTAGTTATACCACAAGGCCTCCCCTACAGGGATTAGCGGATTGATATCAGCTTCAGGTAAACCATAATGTCGCCCCTACGGGGCTTTGCGGATAGATATCAGTTTCAGTTAACCATAATGTCGCCCCTACGGGGCTTTGCGGACTGATATCGTCTTTAGGTAAACCATAATGTCGCCCCTACGGGGCTTAGTGGATCGATGTCGTCTTTAGTTATACCACAAGGCCTCCCCTACAGGGCTTAGCGGATTGATATCAGCTTCAGGTTAACCATAATGTCGCCCCTGTGGGGCTGATATACAAATGAGATAGAAGTTTTTCCTGCAGCAGCACCCATATCACCTCTTGCCGGAAGCATTCAAGGTGAGCGAGATAGAAAGCAAAGAAAAATCCCCGGCGAGAATCGGGTAAACTTTCACTGCCTGGTTGCGTTTCCATATAAACCTGCCGGTTGCCCAACCAAAGACTGAACCAATGAACACATCACTCGCCCAGTGTTTGTCGTGGTAAATCCTTGAAAATGCTGTTCCTGCTGCGAGGGAATATGCAAGAGCCGGCACCCATACTGTTTCACTGTACTCCGAAGCAAGTATCGCTGCCACCGAAAAGGCCAGTGTTGAATGCCCTGATGGAAAGCTTGTGTGGTGCCAGTCTCCAAGAGGGCCGTCCCAATTTTTTGGATTGGCAGGATCATCCTGAAAAGGCCTGTGGCGATGTGCAGCTTGCTTTACCACATTCACAAAAACAGCACTTACAACTGCTGCTTTGCCTGCTGTGAGGGCTGTTGCCGATAGCCGGTCGTTTTTTAACCAGCGGCCGCCGAAGTATAAGCCTCCGAGCAGAGGAATGGTGTAATATCCGCTTCCCCAGTGCTCAAAACCATACCGGAAGAACTTATCACCAGGTGTTGTTCGGTGCTCCTGCACAAAGTCCCTGATGGCTCCGTCCTGAGAGTAGAGCAATACACCGCTGCCGGCAATGGCACCGAGCGTAAGCCATTGTTTTGGTTTCCAGTGCAACGGCGCTTTTAACAAACTCCACGAATCGGCGCCATATGATTTAATGTAAGGCCCGCTGATCCTGGCATAACCGAAGGCGATTGAATCTGGTTTCTGAGCATAAACCTGATCCATGCTCTTCATCAAAGGCAAAAAGAGCACCAAAATGATAAACAGCCTGTTCATGTTTGGCAAGGGTGCGACCTGAGAGATTATGATATTACTCTAATTTTTTCGCCTGGTTCCAAATCTCATCCATCTCAACCAGTGTCATTTCGTGGAGCTTACGTCCCTGTTTTGCAGCTTCCTTTTCGAGAAACTGGAAACGCCGTATGAATTTGCGGTTTGTGCGTTCGAGGGCGGTCTCAGGATTAACATCGATAAACCGTGAATAGTTGATTAACGCAAACAACAGGTCGCCAAATTCATCTTCGCGCCTTTCAGGAGTATTGCCATTGGCAAGTTCGTGGTTCAGTTCACCGATTTCCTCTTCCACCTTGGCCCAAACCTGGTCACGGTTCTCCCAGTCGAAACCCACACCGCGGGCTTTATCCTGAATGCGGTATGCCTTTACCATGGCCGGCAGCGACATGGGCACTCCTTCGAGCACAGAAGTGCGGCCTTCGTCGAGTTTTATGCGTTCCCAGTTATCCTTTACATCGTCGGCTGAATTTACTTTTACATCTCCAAAAATATGGGGATGGCGGCGTATTAGCTTTTCATTGATTCCTTTCAGAACATCAGCAACACCGAATGAGCCGGCTTCTTCGCCCAGTTTAGAATAAAAAACAATATGCAGCATCAGGTCGCCCAGCTCCTTACGAATCTCGGTGAGGTCCTTCTCCAGTATTGCATCCGAAAGCTCATAGGTTTCTTCGATAGTAAGGTGGCGGAGGCTGTCGAAAGTCTGTTCTTTATCCCACGGGCATTTTGCCCTGAGTTCATCCATAATATCGAGCAAACGGGCAAATTCGGTAAGGCGATGGTCCATATAAAAAAGTTTATGCAAAGGTACACGATTGAACGATTCCAGCGGGGCGACAATCGCCGGTTGGAATAATTATCGGTGAATTAAAAGATTGATAGTACCTTTGCGTTATTAAATGGCCGGCGAGGCCGTTTTTTTATATTCACCGTGATAAGAGGAAACATTATCTGCAAACGCTTCATCTCCGGCGCAATAGTACTTTTGGCGCTGACGCTGACGGCATTTCCTCAAAACTCAAGCAAACGTCATAAGCTTTTCACATCAAATATCCTGCTCGAAAGCAGGGTAAACTATGGTTTCCTGATAAACCACCACCTGGAGATGCAGATTTACAACAGTCATTTCCCTGCGTTTGAAATCAATCTCGGAAAGGAAACATACGGCCGTCAACGTTGGGAATCATTGTACGGTTACCCGATCATCGGCGTGGCCTATTGGTATTCAACACTCGGCAATTCGGAGTTCCTGGGCAGGTCGAATGCAGTGTTTCCTTACATCAACTACCCGATTGTACGAAACATGAAACATGAACTGAACTTCAGGCTTGGGCTCGGGCTCGGCTATCTCACCAAGTGTTTCGACCCTGTAACAAACTATAAATACCTGGCTATTGGCTCCCATGTAAATGCCGCCATCAATCTTATGGCCGAATACAGGTGGCGTGTTGCACCACGGTTGCAGCTTGCCACCGGAATCGCCATCATGCATTTCTCAAACGGCTCGACAAAAACTCCCAATTACGGTATCAACACCCCTTCGCTGAACCTGGCTGTAGCCTACCGACTCACAAACGAAAATGCTTATCAAAACAGGAAGTTGCTGCCTGAACTCTATAAATTCGAATTCGACGGAAAGAAATCGGTCAACCTAAACCTCGCCTCAGCAGTGGGTTATAAGGATATGGGGCAGGAATACGGCCGCACATTTATGGTTTACAGCTTCTATGGTGACATTCTGGCGCCATTGTCGTTTAAAAGCAGCGCCGGTATTGGTTTTGATTTTGCGCGCGACCAGTCGGACCCTTATTTTGCAAACCTCCGCAACATAGAGATTAAGCGTAAGATGCAGCTCTATCGCATCGGCGTAAGCCTTGCTTACCAGCTAAAGATGTCGAAGCTATCGTACATGTTTAACACTGCTTTGTACGTCTCGGGCAAAATGGCGCCAAGTTTCGGCTATTTTAAGTTCGGATTGCAGTATGATGTTTATGATCATATCTTTGCTACCCTTACTTTTCGGTCGCACCTCGCCAGGGCCGATTTTATCGGTATCGGACTCGGCTACAGGCTGCCCCTGTATGTTTACAAACCCCACTAATACCTTAAAACAACCATTTTTCTGCTGCCGGGAATGATGAGAACCTCAAATAACAAGATCATGAGTATGATATTGCTTCAATGGTTAAAGCCTTTGGCAGCGATCATGATACTGGTTTGGTTATCATCGTGTCACAAGGATCATGCATTGGATTTTACCAAAAGCTGGGGCGACGAGACAACTGTTTCGCGCGAAGTAACCGGGAATTTTACCCGCATACGCCTCGAAAACGATGTTGACCTTTGCATCACGCCGGGAGCCGACTATAAGATCACGGTTACTGGTGGTGAAAACATCCTATCCGGAATTACTACCGACATCAGCGACAGCACACTCACCATCAGGAACCTGAACCGTTACAACTGGGTGCGAAGCTATGACAACAAGCTCATTGCTAACGTGTCGCTTCCGCTGCTCACAAACCTCGAATACGAATCAACGGGCACAGTAACCTGTACCGACACAATCCGCGGCGACTCGCTTTTTATCGATGCATTTGCAGGCAGCGGTTACATAAACCTGATGATCAACACATACCTGGCTCATATGTCGATACACACCGGCTCGGCCGACATGAATGTTTCGGGTTACTGTGGTTCAAATTTCATTTACTCAGGCGGTTACGGGCCTTTTCACTGCGAGAACCTCCGGACTTTAAACACCTACATGGCCGTCAAAGGAACCGGCAATTGCTACATACGTGTATTTGATACCTTTGAGTACCAGATCGAAGGCAAAGGAAACATTTACTACTGGGGCAATCCCGTCACCATCAGCGGCAGCGACACCGGCATCGGGAATATTATTGACATGGATTAAAACAATGAAGGCACTCTCCATTAACAGTATCAGCAAGACTGCACCATATGTAATCGTATTCCTTACTGCCTGGGTTATTGCCAATATCAACCTCAAAAAAGACTATGGCAACGGAATTATTGAGGCCGATGGCAAAGGGTATTACGCTTACCTGCCGGCAGTATTTATTTACCAGGATTTGAATTTCCGGTTCTTTTACGATATAGAGAGGGTGAAATACGCCAGCCCAAACCTGTATTACAACTATCTGCGTACTCATAACAATCGCATTATCAACAAGTACTATGCAGGTACGGCATTAGCCATGCTGCCTTTTTACCTTGCGGGACATGCCATTACGCTGATAGCAGGATCGGATGCCGATGGCTACAGTTACTGGTACACGCTCATGGTGCATATTGGCGCACTGTTTTACCTGTTGATGGGAGTTTTAGCCATTCAGAAATTGCTGCGCCTATACTGCATCAGCGAAAAATATATTGCTTTTACCCTCGGGGCGATTGTATTCGGGACTAATCTGTTTTACTACACGGCTGTGGAGTTCAGCATGTCGCATGTTTATTCCTTTGCTTTCATCGCATGGTTTGTGTACCTGGCAAAACGCTATTTCGAAAAGCCCGATCCGGCATTTATTATTATCGCGGCATTTTTACTGGGGATCATAGCATTTATCAGGCCTGTAAATGTTATTGTAGTGGCGAGCCTTCCATTCATTGCCGGGAGCCGCGGGAAACTTTATGATGGAATATCCTTTCTGGTCAGACACAAAATCACGCTGGTAACCGGCATACTCGCTGCTGTACTGATCGGCGGGCTGCAGCTCCTGATCTATAAATTACAAACTGGCGATTTTATTGTCTATTCCTACCAGGGCGAAGGTTTCAATTTCCTGAAACCTCATATCGGGGCAGTATTGTTCAGCTACCGTAAAGGCCTGTTTTTATACACGCCTTTGTTGCTCTTCAGCCTGGCCGGATTGCTATTATTGTACCGCAAATCGCGGTTTTCGGCACTAATGCTGCTCATATTTTTAGTCCTGCTTACCTACATGATTTCGTCATGGCATATGTGGTTTTACGGCGGCAGTTTTTCACAGCGCGTTTTTATTGATTTTTTTGTCTTTTTCGCGGTAATGCTTGCCCTCACATACCAGGAACTAAAGCCGGCGGCGCTCAGGAAGGCGTACATTGTCGCTACGTTTGTGTTGGTGCTTTTTTGCCAGTTCCAAACCTACCAATACCGGCATATGATCATTCATTGGTCGGATATGACGAAGGAGATGTACTGGGAAGCAATGTTTAAGCTGCCGAAATAAAAAAACCTGCCATTGCTGACAGGTCTTTCAAAATTAACCGGAAAAAGTGAATTCTTAGTACATTCCACCCATGCCGCCCATACCGGGATTGGGCATCGGGGCTTCTTTTTCATCCTTGATTTCGGCCAGTACGCAATCGGTTGTGAGCAGCATGCCTGCAATGGAAGCGGCATTTTCGAGGGCAACACGTGCGACCTTGGTAGGATCAATAACGCCGGCTTTATACAGATTTTCGTATGTTTCGGTGCGGGCATTGAATCCGAAATCGTCTTTTCCTTCTTTAACTTTCTGAACGATGATTGAACCTTCGAGGCCGGCATTGGCAACAATCTGGCGCAGCGGTTCTTCGAGGGCCCGGCGCACAATGTTTACACCGATTTCTTCATCTTCGTTCTCAGTTTTCAGGGTATCGAGCACTGAAAGAGCGCGCAGGTAAGCTACGCCACCACCGGGGATAATACCTTCTTCGTTGGCAGCACGGGTTGCATGCAGTGCGTCATCAAAGCGGTCTTTTTTCTCCTTCATTTCAATCTCGCTGGCAGCGCCAACCTGGATCACGGCTACTCCGCCGGCCAGTTTGGCAAGGCGTTCCTGCAGCTTTTCACGGTCGTAATCCGATGTGGTGGTTTCGATCTGCGCTTTAATCTGGTTGATACGTGACTGAATTTCATCGTGGGTGCCCTTGCCACTTACAACAGTGGTGTTGTCCTTGTCGATGCTTACTTTTTCAGCCTGTCCGAGGTATGAAAGATCAGCATCTTCGAGACGATAACCCTGTTCTTCGCTTATCACGGTACCACCGGTAAGGATGGCGATATCCTGGAGCATTTCCTTACGGCGATCGCCAAAACCGGGAGCCTTAACGGCAACAATCTTGAGCGAACCACGTACTTTATTCACAACAAGTGTTGCAAGAGCTTCGCCATCAACATCTTCGGCAATAATGAGCATCGGGCGGCCGGTTTGAACAACTTTTTCAAGTATCGGCAGCAGATCTTTCATTCCGCTGATTTTCTTATCGTGGATGAGGATGAAAGGATTCTCGTACGAAGCTTCCATCTTTTCGGCGTCGGTAACGAAGTATGGCGAAATGTATCCGCGGTCGAACTGCATACCTTCAACCACTTTCACGGTTGTTTCGATGCCTTTGGCTTCTTCGATGGTAATAACGCCTTCTTTTTTCACTTTACCCATAGCCTCGGCGATGAGTTTGCCGATGGATGAGTCGTTGTTTGCCGAAACGGTGGCAACCTGTTCAATTTTTTCGAGGCTGTCGCCAACTTCTTTCGACTGCTTTTTGAGATCTGCCACAACAGCAGCAACGGCTTTGTCGATACCGCGTTTGAGGTCCATTGGATTGGCGCCGGCAGTCACATTTTTAAGTCCGGTTGCAATAATAGCCTGTGCCAGAACGGTAGCAGTTGTTGTACCGTCGCCGGCAACATCCGAAGTTTTCGAAGCTACTTCCTTCACCATTTGGGCGCCCATGTTCTCAATGGAATCCTTCAGTTCAATTTCCTTGGCAACGGTAACACCATCCTTGGTAACGGCAGGTGCGCCATATGTTTTCTCAATGATAACATTGCGGCCTTTAGGTCCAAGGGTAACTTTAACTGCATTCGACAACGCGTCAACGCCTTTTTTGAGCCTCTCGCGGGCTTCGATATCAAATACTATTTCTTTAGCTGCTTTCATATTAATTGTGTTTTTGTTTTATCAGTTAAATGATTGCAAGAATATCCGATTCTTTCATGATGAGATAGTCTTTCCCATCAATATTAATTTCGGTTCCTGAGTATTTTCCGTAAAGTACCAGATCACCTTCTTTAACTGTGAGAGGCTCATCCTTTTTACCTGTACCAACTGCAACTACGGTACCACGCTGGGGTTTTTCTTTTGCAGTGTCGGGGATGATGATTCCACCTGCGGTTTTTTGTTCGGCGGCAGCCGGTTCAACCAGAACGCGGTCTGCAAGAGGCTTTACTTTTAGCTGTGCCATACGAATTGTAATTTTTATGTTTTGAGAATGAATAAATTTTGTT
>JAKLFM010000004.1:77076-108154 GCA_022711175.1 Bacteroidota bacterium
ATTGTGTGGTTTATGGTTGTCACATTTCGTGCCAAAGGTCCTAATGCCACCGAAACTTGACATTTTTACACAGGCTTTCATTACCTAAAAATCCTGACTACTTTTTCGGTGATTCCTTTACGATTCAATTCGCTGCAAATCAATATATTTCAAGAACAGATGCCGGCACCGGGCATGATCAGCCAATAAAAAAAGTGTCAGAATGTGTGACATTCTGACACTTCAGCAGGTAATGTAATATCATCGTTATTTTTCCTGTTCGGCAGGATTGGGCTGGTAATCCTGAACCGGTTGGGCGTTTTCGTCGATCCTGCCCTGGATTTCGCTCTGCTGCACATTTTGAACGCCTTTGTGACGTGGTATTACAAAAATGGAGAGGAGGCTCAGTGAAAGCAGGATAATGGCCAGCGTCCAGGTGGTTTTTTCGAGGAAATCGGCAGTTTTGCGTACTCCCATAAACTGATTAGAAGAGGAAAAGTTGCTGGCTAATCCTCCGCCTTTTGAATTCTGCACAAGCACAACAAGTGTGAGAAGAACGCAAGCTATGAGGATGAGAACCGAAATGAGAATGTAAACGGTCATGACAAATACTGTTAAGTTATTGTGATTGTATTACTTATGTTTTGTTTTTATTTCTTCGATGCGGGCTGCAAAGTAACTACTTTTTTCGGGAATTAACAACATAAGTTTTTCATAAATCCTGATTGCCCTGCCATACAGCGACTGTTGCTCATATATGCGCGCCAATGTTTCGCTCACCAGATCATCATGTTCGGCAATGCTTTGACGGGCTTTGTCTTCAGGGCTGAAAAAGAGGTGCTTCGATGGAGTGATGCGCGGTTCGTTGGTTATAAACTTCTCGATGAGTTCGGCTTGCGATGATGTTTCGGCGCCAGTTTCTGTTTCAGGGGATTGACTTCTAATTCCACTTAAATGACGGTTCGCTTCAATTTCATCAAGGCTACCGCGTATCAGGTCGATTAAAGGGCCTTTGGCCTGTGGTTCGGCATCAACTTCAGGGCTTTCAGCATCATTGAGCTGAACGGCACTTTCAGGCGTGACTTCCTTTTCAACCGCTTCGTCAATCATCTCACCGGCAAGCTCAATATCCTGCATGGCGACTGACGACTCCGTATCCTTTTCTGTATCGCCTTCGATGAATTCTTTGAGCCGGGTTCGGTCACCGGCATATGCAGCAGCAAGTCTCAGCGACACATTGAAAACATCCTCTCCCCCTGTTTTAAGGCTTCGGGCAAGAGCAAAGTAAGCCGGAGAAAAATAAGGGTATTCGCGGGTAATTTCAAGGATTGAAGCGGTAAGTGCGCCTGTAATCTGCGCCTTTTCTTCCATATATTGCACAAACTGCCTGCGATCAATCATGGCATCATTTTTACCAGTTCACAACAGCTTTGTTGAAGACATCCTGCGCAAGGGCGTCGGCAATGGTTTCTATCAAGCCGCTTTCAACCTCCGACAACCGTTTTGAAGCATCGTAATCTTCGTAGCGTGAAAAGGTAGATTCGAAATTCTGCTTCTCGTCCTTCTTATTGGTAAAGCGCACACTTATCGTGATTTTGAGTCGCTGCAGTGCAGCCTGCTGGTTGCCCTGAATAGCAACCGGTTCGGCAGCGTAACCGGTAATTTCGCCTTCAATATTGAGATCACCGCCGCTGTTGACCAGTTTAAGGTTGGTTTGATTGGTGAATTTGTCGCGCAAAGTTTCGGTGAAGGTACTGCTCAGCGTTGGTTGAACAAGTTGAGCGTTGTTTGGGAAGTATTTCACCGAGATGGTTTTCACATCAGGCGAAATCGAAGCGCCTGTAAATGAATATATTCCACATCCTGTTACTCCAAACAATATTACTGCCAGTATGAAAACTGAAACAGGCATTGCGGGTATAAAGCACTTTTTGTGAATCATAATATGCGTATTCTTAAGCATTTATACCGTATTCTTTAATTTTTCTGTAGAGGGTTCTTTCGGAAATTCCCAGCTCTTTGGCGGCATTGCGCCGGCGTCCCGAATGTTTGTCCAATGCCCTGCGTATGAGGTCCATTTCTTTTTCCTGTATGGATAGGGATTCATCAACAACTTCGCTGTGCGAAAATAATTCCTCTTCGTCTATTGGATTTTGAACCACGAAAGGCTGCGGAGTGTGAATATTCCTGTCGGGAGCGGTAAAAGGGTGACTCTCGGCGCCTGAATTTGCCATTGAATGCAGGTGTGCCGAAATATTATCGTGAACAACCGTTTCACCAACTAACTTTTTCAGTTCATTGATGTCACGACGCATGTCGAACAATACTTTGTAGAGCAACTCGCGTTCCGAAAACTCACCACCGGATTTTGCACCTGTGTATAGTATAGGAAGTTCACGGTTGATTGTTTCGGGAATGTATTTCTGCATAACCGCTCCCGAGATCGTTCTTACATGCTCAATGATGCTGATTTGTTCAGTAAGGTTACGCAACTGCCTGATATTCCCCGGCCACCTGAAATTGAGAAGCATATGCTTCGACTCGTCATCCAGTTCAAGTGGCGGCATGCGGTATTTTTCGGCAAAATCAACGGCAAATTTCCTGAACAACAGCAGGATATCTTCTTTACGCTCACGCAGAGGCGGAATGGAAACCGGCACGGTATTGAGCCTGTAATAAAGATCCTGCCTGAATTTACCTTCATTGATCGCTGCCTGAATATCGACATTGGTAGCTGCAACAACCCTTACATCAGTTTTCTGGACTTTAGAGGAACCAACGCGCATAAATTCGCCGGCTTCGAGTACCCTCAACAGTCTTACCTGCGTCGAAAGGGGCAATTCGGCAACTTCGTCGAGGAAAATGGTACCGCCGTTAACAACTTCAAAATAGCCTTTGCGGGCTTCGTGGGCTCCGGTGAATGATCCTTTTTCGTGTCCAAATAATTCGGAGTCAATCGTTCCCTCGGGAATGGCGCCGCAGTTAACGGCAATATAAGGGCCATGCTTGCGCGAACTGAGCTGGTGTATGATCTGGGGAAAAACTTCCTTGCCAACACCGCTTTCTCCTGTAATCAATACAGTGATATCGGTGGGCGCCACCTGACGGGCAATATCAATGGCACGGTCGAGGCCTGCTGAATTGCCGATAATACCAAATCGCTGCTTTATCGAAAGTATATCCATCTCTGCTATTGTAATTCCCTTTTATGATAATGCAAAATTAACGCTAATATTGTTAGCAGGGCTTTGCTTTTAACGAAATTTGGCAGAAATACTGACAAAATGGCAATCCTGCAAACTTACTGTGGATTGCCCGGATTAGCCGGTTTACAAGTCAGAAGATTAACAACGAATCAATCAACTTTCCGGTTATGTTTCTTAACTTCCTTTTTGATCCTTTGTATGTGTCCGCGGCCCAGTGCTTTGACTTCACAACCAAGCTCGAAGTAGCGTTTAATGTCTTCATCGCTCAGCATACCAAAGCAATCAATCACGGCAAGTGGCTGCCCTGCCCATTTTACAACATCATCGGGTTTCAGGTTCCTGTACTCGGTATGAGGCACGGCAAGAATCAGTGCTTCGGCACCTTTCAGTGCTTCGGGAAGGTCTTTCAAAACATGTGATTCGGTGAGATGCTCCTGATTGCGGAAAAACCGTTGCCATGAGTGTCCGGGTGCCGGGTAATCGTCCTGGCTTTCGAGTTCATACCAGTGATCAACATAAGGATCGTGAATGCGCATATCGGCGCCCATTTCGGTAAGTTTACGCACGATAAGCTCGCTGCCGCTGTATCGGGTATCGCCAACATCCTGCCGGTAGCTGGCACCGCAAAGTAAAACATCGGCGCCGGCAATATAGCGCGCCATATTGCGAAGAGCATCGCGCGTGAGCGAAGCCACATGCAAGGCACGTGTATCGTTGATATCAATGGCTGTAGGCGTTATCCTGAAGATATCATCACCGTCGTCGAAACCAAGAATATGGCGGTATGACCAATAACCTAGGCCACCGTCTTTCGGGAGGCAGTATCCGCCAATACCCGGACCGGGGAAAATAATATTGCTATGCGTTGGGCGCATCTTGATGGCTTTGATCACTTTTACCAGGTCAACACCATTGCGCTCGGCAAAAATGCTCCACTCGTTCAGGTAAGCCAATATGGTAGCACGGTATGAATTCTCAACAATTTTAGTGGTTTCCGATTCAATGGGACGATCCATAACGGTGAGCGGAAACTCTTTTGTATTCAGCACTTCGTGCAGAAACTTCTCAACCCTGCCGCGGGCTTCATCATTGCAGCCGGCACAAACACGCCAGAAATCGCGGATGCTCGACACGTATTCCCTGCCGGGCATAACACGTTCAAAACTGTGTGCAAGCAACGGAACAGAGGCGATTCCCCGCTTTGCAAATGCTTTTTTGAGTATGGGCCAGGCAACAAACTCGGTAGTGCCGGGAGCCACGGTAGTTTCAATTAGGGTAAGGCAATGCGGCTGAATCCTTTGGCCAATTGTTTTCAATGTAGCTTCGAGGGCTGCCATATCAGCCTCTCCTGATTTCATATTACCGAGTTCACGCTTACTGAAGTCGCACTGAACATCCACAACAACTACATCGGCAAGTTCAAGGCAATCGCTGTTGTAGGTGGCTATGAGCGTTTTCCGGTCGTTTACGCATCTCGAAATAATCCGATCAACTTCGGGATCTTCGGCTTTCACGGGCGACTCGCCACGGTTGAGCATGGGAATTTTCCAGTAGCTGCGGGCACTCGGTCGCTGGCAACCGATCACGAATTTCGATGGTTTCCCGTGGCTGTCAACCGTGTCGGCAATTATGGCGGCCATTACGGCACCAACAAACCCAACGCCCATTACCACCACGATTTCTTTTCCTTCGCTACGCGCATGCGCCGTCAAACGAGAAAGTTTTTCATATTCTGCAGCATACTCCTCTTTTAGTGGAAGAGCAAATTTTTCGCCGGCCGGGCTTGATGAATATATTACCTGTGATTGCATAAAATTCATTGTTTGTTTCATGAATACTATTTACGGATAACTGCGCCAAGTTCCTTGGTAAATGCAGTCACCAGCTTTTCCATAATTCTTTCTATCTCCTTATCAGTAAGCGTTTTCGATTCGTCAAGAAGTGTGAAGCTTACAGCGTAAGACTTTTTATCCTTCCCGATCTGATCGCCTTCAAAAACATCGAAGAGATTGATACTTTTCAGCACGGGTCCTGCGTTTTTGTATGCAAACGCCTCAATATCAGCAAACTTCACCTTTTTATCGAGCAACATAGCAAGGTCGCGGCGTACTTCGGGGAAACGCGGAATTTCCCTCTGCGGTTTCACGTCAGGATGAATCATTTTCAACAGCGACTGCCAGTTTATTTCGGCATAAAACACGTCCTGTTTTATATCGAAAGCCTTGGTAATAGATGGCTGTAGCCTTCCCAGTGATAATATTTCCTTATTGTTGACTGACAAGTTTTCACCTTCGGAATACAGGCGAGCATCCGCTTCAGCGCTTTTCCATTTCCAATATTCGATTCCGGATTTACGAAGCATAAGGAAGACATATGACTTAAGCAGGTGATAATCTGCCTTTTGCGGATGATTGTACCAGCTTTCGGTCATCCTTTTACCGGTAACTATAATAGACAGGCTTTTATGCTCCGAGTACCTTGATGTCACATCTTTTTCCTGTGGAACTGAAGGATTAAAGGCGTAAACATTCCCGAATTCATAAAACTTCAGGTCGTTTTGTCGCCGGTTCAGGTTGTATGACACCGATTCAAGCGCTCCAAACAGAAGCGTCTGCCTCATCACTTCGAGTTCACGGCTAAGCGGATTCACGATTTTAACACACCTGCCGGCAGGATAAATTTCCGATTTTTCGTAATAAGCACTGCTGGTGAGCGAATTGGTCATGATCTCGCTGAACCCGTTTGCTGATAACAGTGCCGCAATATTGTTGGTTATGAATTCCGGGTCAGGCTTCGGGTTGTATGAAAGCGATGCATGCACCGATTCGTTGTACTCAACATTGTTGTACCCGTATATCCTAAGTACTTCTTCAACGATATCGGCTTCTCTTTCCACATCCACTCTGAAAGGCGGCACCGAAAGGCTAAATCCGGCTTCTGATTCGGCAACTATTTCTATCTCAAGTGATTTTAAAATATTTTTGATGGTTTGGCGTCCGACTTTTTTGCCGATGAGTCCTTCAATTCCGTCAATTGAAACCCCGATTATCCGGTTCTTGATCGGAACCGGGTAAACGTCAACAATTTGGGATGAAATGATACCACCGGCGATTTCCTTCATGAGCAACGCGGCGCGTTTAAGGGCATACAATGTCATATTCGGATCGGCGCCACGCTCGAAACGGAAGGAAGCATCGGTTTTAAGTCCGTGTAATGTTGAGGTTTTGCGTATATGCCCGGGATCGAAATAGGCGCTTTCGAGGAAAATTGAAGTTGTTTCACTTGTGACACCTGATTTTAATCCACCAAAAACACCCCCGATGCACATTGCCTCGCTGGCATTGCATATCATGAGGTCGTCGGCGCCAAGTGCGCGTTCGGTTTCATCTAATGTTACAAACCTGGTTCCGGCCGGTTGTTTCTTCACGACTATCCTGTTTCCGGTCACTTTGTCTGCATCAAATGCATGAAGTGGCTGACCGGTTTCCATCAGCACAAAGTTTGTGATATCCACAACATTATTGATGGGCCTCAAACCTATTGATTTCAGACGTTCCTGCAACCATTGCGGCGATTCCTTAACGCTGAGGTTTGTGAGGGTTACTCCCGAATACCTGGGACAGGCTTCAGGATTTTCAATAACAACTTCTATATTCAGCGAATTGTCGTCAATCGCGAAATGACTTACTGATGGCTTTGTAAATGCAGTTTCAGGGTACTGTTTCTCCCTGTTATTGATTGCTGCTGCTAAATCGCGTGCCACGCCAAAATGCGATGCCGCATCACTGCGGTTTGGCGTTATGGCAACTTCAAGTACTGTATCGCTGGTAACTTTAAAATATTCGGAGGCAAGCGTGCCGATCGCGGCCTTTTCGTCCAATACCATGATTCCTGCATGAGAATTTCCAAGGCCTATTTCGTCTTCGGCACAAATCATCCCTTCGCTCGGCTCACCACGCAACTTCGCAGCCTTGATAACAAATGACTCATCGCCTTTGTAAATTACTGTGCCGACGGTTGCTACGGGCACTTTCTGCCCGGCAGCTACGTTGGGAGCGCCACACACAATGTCAAGAATCTTTTCACTGCCAATATCAACCTTGCAACAGGTAAGTTTATCAGCATTCGGATGCCGCCTTGTTTCGAGGACTTCTCCAATTACCACACCCCTGAGGCTGCCTTTTACCGATTCATACTCTTCGATTGCTTCAACCTCAAGGCCGCAATCGGTAAGAATACGGGCAATTTCAACCGCCTGAAGGTCTGTCCTTACATATTCATTCAGCCACTTGCACGAAATTTTCATCTTTGGAAAAATTGTATTGATATGCAAAAGTAGGTGAGTTTTGGGATATTATGAAATCGCAGTATGGAGGTGGCGGGGTTAAACCGGTTATTGGGCTGTTGGGAATAGGTTGCTTGTTGATTGCCTAATTGGTTGATAGGTTGATAGGAGAATGTAATAAGGTATGAGCGTTATCCAGAAGTCTATGCGTTAATAAAAAGAGAAAAAGTAGATCGAGCTGATACAAACACGCTGATAACCATTAACTTATCAATCATTAATGCTACTACTAACTTATCAATGACCAGTCTGAGGTTTTTCGGCTGAGAAATTTAAGTTGTTCGGCAAGCAGCCGGTTTTTAGTCTGTTCAAGTACCGGATCGTCTTCAAGTATTTTGATAACAAGGTTCCGTGCATAGCGCAACATTGCTTCATCGCGGATAATATCGGCCAGTTTAAGGTCGAGCACTCCGCTTTGGCGTGTACCTTCGAGATCGCCGGGTCCGCGAAGTTTGAGGTCAACATTGGCTATTTCGAACCCGTCGCTCGTTCGTACCATCGTTTCCATGCGTGTACGGGCTTCGGGGCCAAGGTTGTAACCGGTCATAAGTATGCAGTGCGACTGCTCGGCACCCCGCCCTACCCTTCCGCGCAACTGGTGCAATTGCGACAGGCCGAAGCGTTCGGCGCTTTCAATCACCATCACCGAGGCATTCGGAATGTCAACTCCTACTTCGATTACGGTAGTAGCAACAAGGATATTTGTCAAACCTTTACTAAACCTTTGCATTTCAGCATCTTTCTCTGCCGGTTTTAACCGGCCGTGCACCATGCTCACATTAAAAGCCGGAGGGGGAAAAGCCTCCATGATATGTTGATAACCTTCTTCCAGGTTTTTCATGTCAATGGTCTCCGATTCCTGTATCAACGGATAAACGACATAGATTTGCCTACCTGATTTTATTTGCTGCAGCATGAAATTGTAAACCTTCTCTCTGCCCGATTCAAAAAAATGGTATGTTTTGATAGGCTTACGTCCCGGCGGAAGCTCGTCAATCACTGAAAAATCGAGGTCGCCGTATAAAGTCATGGCCAGCGTTCGTGGTATTGGCGTTGCTGTCATTACCAGCACATGCGGTGGATTTTCGCTTTTGCTCCATAATTTTGCCCGCTGCGCTACTCCAAACCTGTGTTGTTCATCAATAACAACCAAGCCAAGGTTGCTGAACTGTACAGTATCCTCGATAAGTGCGTGGGTTCCGATAAGTATATGTAATTCACCACTTTGAAGCAGGGTGAACAAATTTTTTCTTTGTTTTTGCTTTGTACTGCCGGTTAGCAGATCACAAGTTATCCCAGTACCCTCAAGTAACCCGTTGATGGTCTTAAAATGCTGATTTGCAAGAATCTCGGTCGGCGCCATAAGGCAAGCCTGAAATCCATTGTCGAGTGCTATGAGCATGGTCATGAGTGCGACAACTGTTTTTCCCGACCCGACATCACCCTGTAACAAACGGTTCATTTGTTTGCCACTCCCCATATCAGCCCTTATCTCGCGCAGGACTTTTTTCTGAGCATTGGTAAGTGCAAACGGCAGGTATTTCGAATAAAATGTATTGAAATTCTCACCAACAATAGCGAACCTGTGGCCTTTTACAGTTCGCGATCGGTTCATCTTGAACCTGAGCAGCCTCAATTGGATAAAAAACAATTCCTCGAATTTTATCCGGGCTTCGGCCCGTGCAAGAATTTCGTGGTCGGATGGAAAATGAATGTTGGCCAATGCTTCATCACGCGGTAAAAGTCTGAGCTCAGCTATTATCACCTGGTTCAGCGTTTCAGGTATCATACCCTGTACCTGCTGTAACAAGGTTTTTGCAAGTTTTGACAGGACGCGGCTTGTTATCCCGATGAGTTTAGCTTTCTCGGTGGTATTATACAGCGGGTGAAGCGGGTCGGCAGGCTGGGACGAAAATTCGGCAGCCGTTTCGGCTTCGGGATGCGGAATATTATAGCGCCCGTTAAACAATGAAGGCTTCCCGAAGACAATATATTCGGTGCCAATCCTGAACTTATCCTTTATCCACTTAATACCCTGGAAATATACAAGATCGATAGAGCCTGTAGCATCTTCGAGGGTAACAATATACCGCATGGCTACCCCTTTTCCGGCCAGTTGGGTTGCGGTCACCGTGCCTTTTAGTTGCACCCAGGCAGCATCACTGTTTATTTCGTTGATCGAAAAGAAACGACTGCGGTCAACATATCTGAAAGGATAATAGGTAAGCAGTTCATAATAAGTACTGATTCCAAGCTCTTTACGAAGCACCTCGCCCCGCTTTGGGCCAACGCCTTTCAGGTATTCAATAGGGGTATCAAGTATTTCAACGGTCATATGCCGATCCGATCAAACCATGAATTAACAAAGATAACAAAACAAAAACAGCCCCCCAAAAGGAGAGGCTGCTATAGGATTATGTTTTTGGAACCGCTAATACTCCCACAATTGCTGCTCGAAGCTGAACAGGCTTTCCTTTATGCGCTCCGATTCAAGTTGTGCATCGATACCGGTTGCGTATTCCGAAATTTTGCGGTCGTAAACATTCTCTTCCTTGTAGATATAGCTGTTAAACATACGTTTCCAGAAGAGATCGTCATACGTCATACGGGCTGCATTGTTGAAGCGGTTAAACACTTCCGAACGTGCAAAAACCGGTCTTGCTTCGGGGAAATAAATCCAGAACAATGGTTCATATGCACGGAAATTGCCATTTTCATCATAATTATCACGCACCGGGCAAATTCCGAGTATGCGGACCTCGAACATGGAGCGCTGTTTATCAAAATACCAGTCTTCCTTGATCCTGAATCGTTTCACATCAAGTGCCTGAAATTTTTCGGACATCACGGTATCGTACCAGTCGTAGGGAGGATAAGGGCGCTGCATGGGAACCGTGTCACTGCGCTCGAGACGCGTCATAAGTTCTTTGTATGTAAGCGGAACAATAAACTCATCAGTAGGCGATGCAGCATCATATGCAGTAATACTTCCTTCCTTCAGAGCGTCCATAATCACTGTCATAAAGTTCTTCCAGTTATTATGAGGTGTTTCGGGGTAATAGAATGTCTGGTTGATTTTCTCGCGAACGTCAATCATCCGCCAGATGCGCTTTTTCCAGACAAAATCGGCATATCTTACCCATGGATAAGGGATTGGATTTTTTTCGAGCTTATCACCTTCGTCAACCACGCCGTCACGCGGAGGCGTATTGAGCAGTTGTTGGGCTGATGCACCCGTTGCTATAAAAAGCACCAGGAGAGCCAATATGAACAGGGATTTCTTCATTGCAGCGATTTCAAAAAGTTAATTATTGAATCGTGAGGACAATTGAGTTGAGTTTACGGGTGCCGTCAGGTCCTTTGGCATATATATCTTCGAACCATATCTTCTCACCCTTCTTACAACCACGAATGAACTCTTTCATTTCTTCGCTCAGGCGGTTACCACGGCCAGGTCGCGACCAAAAGTCGCCGCGGCGTACACCGGAGCAGGTGAAACCGGTAACTTCGAAAGTGAGGTCAAAGTCAAAGTCAGCCGGCATGCGCGGAATAATTGCAGATGCAACGATCATTTGTGACGAGACACTGCCGCCATCGGTATTGGCGATGTAGGCCTTTGGATCGGGAACGCGTTTCACCCTGAACTCTGATGATCCCAGCGATTTGGCGCGGTCACCAATTTTGGCTGAAACAGTGATAACGGCTTTGCCTGTTTCATTTACGCGAACGTTCCATGCTTTTCCTGAACGTGAGATTGAGCCATTGGTGATTGAGGGCAGAATCTGAGCATCCGAAACACCACCGGCCGAAATTGAAACGGGATTGTCAACGCCAATGTAGAATACGTTCATTTTAGTTGGCGAAACGGTGAGCGTGGGAGGAGCTACAATATAATCTACAGCTACGGGATAGCTTTTAGTTTCACCGGTTGGCGACATAACATTAACGCTCCCTTTCAATGATACAGGTCCGGGAGTAGTGGCTGGTATTGATATTTTTGCAACACCGGCGCTGCTGGCAACACCGCGTCCGCCAAGATTGGCAGTGAAAGTTTGTTTTGTATCGTATGCCGTCACGAAAATTTCAGCTTCGTAATTTTCACCTAGGAAAACATACTGGCTTTTAGGAACAACAGCAGCTCCAACTTCATCAAACTTATAGTCTTCGGCAGTTATTTCTGACATCAGGTGCGAAACAACATCCTGCTCGGCATTCTGCACTTCTGCAATAATCTTATTGAGGATGGTAACATCGGCAGCAAGAATGGTATGATAGAAATTATACATTTCCCAGTTTTGCTTGGCACCGCTGGCATCGTAATAAGGGCCGTCGGTATCAAGCCCCAGTTTGATCATATTTCGTTTAGCGGGATCAATCAACTGAAGCATATCCTGCTTGTACTTGATGATCTTGTCTTTCAGCTCACGGCTTTTACCGGCCGATCCATCCTGCGAATTACCGATAAAGTAAGTTGTTGTGCGGTCGTATTTATCCTTCGACGCAAGTTGCCGAAGCGGAGTTGTGCGGGCAGCTTCCTCGGTAATTCCATCGGAAAAAGCAATAGATTCATACTTCGTTTTTTCGATAAAAGATTTCAAATCTTCCGATAGTTTCTTTGCTTTTTGAGCTTTTTCGTAGAAAGGCCCAACCTTCGCAGGATTTTGTTGATTTTGAGTTTCGAATTGGCGATAGAGGTTCTCGGTTTTCGAACGAAATACGCGGTTTGTGGTTTCCATGCTTTCGTTCACGACGAGAAAGGCATTTAAAATCTCCACCGACACGTTGAGTGCCAGCAGGGCTGTCAACACCAGGTACATCATCGCTATCATCTTTTGCCTGGGTGTCTCTTTATATCCAGCCATAATACAGGGTTTACAGAGTTAAACGGTTATTGAGATTGCGATGAGCAGGTTATCTGTTCATATTTACATTCATGGCAGCAAGCATATTGCCATATACCTGGTTGAGAGCAGTAACCCTCTTTGTAAGTTGTTCAATTTCTTCCTTGTACTTGTCCATATTTCCTGAAGTTTCGGAAATGCTACCAAGGAATGAATTAAAGGATGCCCGCAATTTGTTACCGGCTTCGAGTTGTTCGTTTGAACTTTGTATCTGCATTTCATACATGGCGTTAAGGGCCGAAAGATTGTGAGAAATCTTCTGCAACTGGTCATTGTATGATTTGGAATCGAGAGCAGTGAAATTGAGTGAATCAGCCGATTTTGTGAGCATTTCGGCAGCTTTTGTGTATTTTTCGGCAAGCCGGTTGGCTGATTCAGTAGCAACAGCCATTGTATTTGAGAACTGTTCAGTAGCCGACATCTCCTTTTTAATAGAGTTTGAAACTTCGTTGTAAACACCGGCAAGGTTTCCGGCTGATGCAGCAGCAGATTTCACGCTGCTTGAAAATTCGCCAACCGTGTTGGCATCCTGATCAAGAGCCGTGGCGGCTTTCTTGTACGATGTAGCAAGTTCTCCGGCCGATTTGCTGGCATCTTTAACCGTTTTTACAAACTCGTCATTAACAACAGCGGCATTGGTAACATCCGACATCTTTGAGACATTCTCGCTCATTTTGCGCATGCCGTCACCCAGGCTTTCAATAAGTTCGGGACCAATTTTGGCTTTTGACAGCATTTCATCCAGCTCCTGTGTCGTTGATTTGCCTGATATGTGGGCTTTGTGAGGTGCCGCTGCAGGTGTACCTGAACCTCCATGATACATGCCGGCAAGCTCGGGATATACGAGGCTCCAGTCAGGTTCAACGTGAGGTGGTTCAAAGGCTGAGAAAAAGAATATGAGTGACTCGGTACACAACCCAATGATAAGCATTTCATTGGCTCCTGCGTAGTGATTTATTTTAAAAAGTGCGCCAAGAATTACAATGGCTGCTCCCCAGCCATATACTTTCGACATGAAATTTTTGTACTTCTTACTACTGACGAAACTAGCTAAACCCATGGTATTGTTTGTTTTACTTGTTATTCCCGTTAAGTGATTATCTATATCATTCATTGATGACCCTGCGGGATAAAGGTCATACAACGTTTTGCAGGTTATTTTTAGTTATAAATTCTTGATGCTCTTGAAGGATTATCATCTTTTTGCCTTCCCATGAAATCCTGAACACAGCGGAAGCCAATATAACACTTCGATGAGTCCTGATATTCATATGCGCGCGATGCAACCTGTATGTAATAGGAAATATCCTTCCACGAACCACCGCGAACAACTTTGCGTTTAAGTGCAGGAGGATCGTCTTCCTTAGCATTGTATTGATAGGTAGGGTTCATATCCCAGGTGAAGTTTGACGATGATTCGTCCCAGGCATCCGAACACCATTCTGAAACATTGCCGGCCATATCGTAAAGACCAAAATCGTTGGCCGGGTAGTGGGCAACAATGACGGGTGTGGCGCCGCCATCATCAATGTAATTGCCACGCAACGGTTTAAAGTTGGCAAGGAAGCAGCCCTTATCGTTACGGGTATATGGCCCGCCCCAGGGATAGGGGCTGAATGAGTTGCCTCCGCGGGCTGCCCATTCCCATTCGGCTTCGGTTGGAAGCCTGAATTCGCTGGGCGATGCATTGTTCTTCTTAGCAAGATACGATTCCATTAACCGCGTACGCCATATGCAGAATGCATTGGCTTGTTTCCAGTTAACGCCAACAACGGGGTAATTATCGTAAACAGGATGCCAGAAATAGCGTTCAACCATTGGATCGTTGTAGCTGTATGCGTAATCATGCAGCCAGGCAAGCGTATCAGGGTAAACGTTAATGGTTTCCTTCCGGATGTAAACCGAACGGTCTTTCATGCCTTGCGGCCTGTTGGCAAAACCTGCATTTTTGGAGTCGGTTTGGCCGGTATAATCCTTACGTGAAGCTGCTTTTAAGTCGATGAAATAGTATTCATAGAAAAGTTTACGTGTATCAATTTCTTTTTTACGGAAATAGCGTTCATGTTCGGGAAGGTACATTGATTCCAGCTGGTCGCGGTATTCTTCGGCCTGCCAGTCGATTTCGGTTTCCCAGTTGAGGAATGGCGGATCGTATGATTCGCCTGTTTTCTTGTTTTCGGAGATCAGGAAATCCTCGGCGTTAACATCGCCCAGGATACGGCGTGCAATGGAATCGCGCACCCAGTAAACAAACTGCCTGTATTCGTTGTTTGTAATCTCGGTTTCGTCCATCCAGAATGCTTTCACTGTGATGGTTCGGGGCGTGTTGAGATGTGCATACGGAACATCCTGGTCGCCGGGACCCATTGTATAGGCTCCCATGGGCACATAGGTCATTCCGAATGGGTCGGGTTGATAGAACCTTTCCCTGTTTTGCACTCCAATAAGTTCGCCGTTGCCGGTGTTGCGGCAGCTAACTAAAACTAATGCCACGAGTGAAAATAAAAGCAGTTTTTTCATTGTAGGTTGGTTTTGTTTTGACCTTTTAGCCATTGCGGTCGGGTGCAGGATTCAACCTGCAAATGGCAGTTACCTGAAAGGAGATAAGGAAAACCTATATCGGAGTCCTTTGGGTAATCATTCGGGGTCATTGCAGTATGCAAATAACGGTTATTGTTTTGCTTTAGTATTCATTATCTGCATTTTCGGATTGCAAATGTAGGAAATACACTTTTAACCACAAAAATTACAGATATCGGGTGTTGCGGTAACCTGTCCTTGCTTTTTCACGTTCTATCTTAAAAATATACCGCAGCATTATTTCATGGCTGCCTGTTGCTCCAACCCTGCTGGTTGGAATATCGTAGGCATAACCAATCTCAAGTTCTTTAACATTCATGCCTACCATTAAGGCTACCGCATCGGTTAGCCTGTATGAAACGCCACCCCATACTTTTTTATTGTATGTGACCATTGCGTTGATGTCGGCTTGCAGGGTCGCTCCATCGGATTTTACTAAAACCGAGGGGGTGAGAACAAAGGCCCGAAATGCAGGCAGCGAAAGGGTATAACCACCTCCGACATAATAATGGCGCCTGAGGGTATATGTGCCAACTCCTGTTGCTCCGCCAAGGTCTTTTTCCGACTGCAGAAGCTGTGTGGATGATAATGATAAGTAGTATTTCGGCTTTTGCAGGAAAATACCGGCCGACATATCAGTGATTACAACTCCTTTGGAGGACTGACCGCTAAGTATCGGATCGCCCTCATCAATTTTGATGAATTTGCTGAAATCCAGCGTTTTGTTAAGGAATTGTGCATTTGCGCCAATCCCCAGGGTGCCGTTGCCGATGTTAAAATGGTATGAATACCCCATCTTAACAGCCATATCGGTAAAAAAGCCGTATTTGTCCTGAACAATATTCAATCCTACTCCACCGCGTAAAAATTTGATGGGTGCATCGGCGCCAATGAGGAATGTCTGCGGATTGACCTTGTTACCTTCTTCATCTTTAAAACCCAGCCATTGCTCGCGCATAATACCGGTAACGCATATTCCTTCTGATAAACCGTAATGCCCCGGATTTACTGAAGAATAATTAAACATGTTGTGGGTGAACTGAGGCTCCTGCTGGGCAAATAATCTTAAGGAAGGCGATAGCGCCAGAAGCATCACAGCAACTGTGAAACCAATTATTGCAGGTATTTGTCTGAAAGCTGGCACTATATTTAAAATCGTTGCTAAAGTACTATTTTTTTCTTTTCTCAGCAATGTTTATTGCACTGTGTAATGATTTGCAATTATTTATTTATTTCTCTTCCCCGGTAAAGTAATTGAAGGAAGCGAAATTTTCTTGTTCATTTTGAAACAGTCTGATATTGAACGCTTGAAATGCTTTAGTAGTATTGCATCTGATAAATTTAATGATTTTGACATTTTTTTTATTTTTGAGCCGTTACTTTTTCCTGACAAGTAAATAAACCAAAGTAAACCATTGTAAATTGAAATTCACTCGTAGACAAAAATTACTAAATTAAACTCGTAAACAAATGAAAATTAGTTCCTTAAGGATTATTTTGTATTATGGAATCGGACTTTTAGCAATGAGCGCCTGTTCTAAATCGGGGAACCAGGAATCGACCGTTTCGCAAAGTGTTCAGGTTGAAGCGCCTGCCGAGAAACCCGGTAAAACACCCCAAATTACCGAACAGGATATGACAAGGCTCAACCAGTTTGATCCCACAAAAGTCTCATCAGAAATCATCATGAAAAACAGCGCTGAGGTCTACACCGGCGATAACAGCAGGGCTTTTGCCTTTAATGAGGTGCAAAACAACGCTGTTACCTGCCTTATTTACGGTGGCATTTCGGAAGATAAAAAATGTCCTAAATGGTTCAGCCAGAAAATATTGCAGTGGGATCCGGCATCGCGTCAATGGAAAACCTATTTCGACAGCGGTGTGAAATATAACTCGGTGATTGCTGAAGATCATAAAGTTGCTGCCGGCTCATGGTATTACACAGTACAATGGGTTTGGGACCCGAGTGCCAACGACTGGATAAAATTTGACGCTGATTTACTTTTCAATGCAAAAAATGGTTAGTGGAAGCTTTGGTTAGGCTTGTATTAATTGCAGGAGGGGGCACATTGCTCCCTCTTTTTTTTCGGTGTTTTTTATCACGATCAAATTTCAGACCTTTGCAGAACGCTTTACTTTTAATTTAATCATTTGTAATTCAATAAATTATAGTCGATGATTCCAACAACCGAGAAACTCTTTTCACGAAAGTGGTTTTTAAATTACAGCCTGATCGTTCTTGGGTCGCTGATGTTGGCTGCAGGGTTCGTGTTCTTCATTTCTCCCTATCGCATTGTACCCGGTGGCGTTTATGGTATCTCCATCGTTATTCACTACATAACCAAGGGCGTTTTCGCCTGGGCGCCCGAAGGGATTCCCATAGGCTTGATGGGGCTCATCCTCAATGTGCCGCTTACCATCATCGGCATTAAAGTGCTGGGACCGAGGTTCGGGGTAAAAACGGTGGTGGGATTCGTGCTGTCGTCAGTTTTTATGGACCTGATCACCTATTTCTGGGGTGAACAGCCCCTGGTAGCAGGCGATGCCCTGCTGTCATCCATTTTTGGCGGTGTACTCATCGGCATAGGGCTTGGATTTATTTTTAAGTCAAAAGCTACCTCGGGAGGATCGGATATTGTAGCCATGATTATAGCAAAATATACCAATATACCCCTTGGGCAGTTGCTCATTTATGTTGATTCGGTTATCGTGCTGCTCGGGCTCGTGGTATTTGCCGACTGGAAAATTCCCTTGTATTCGTGGATCGTGATCTATGTTACCGGAAAAACCATTGATGTAGTTCTGCAGGGGATCAGTGTTGATAAGACTTTATTCATAATTTCCGATAAATTTGAAGAAATCAGGGACCGCATCATCAACGATCTGCAACGAGGAGGCACATACATACCGGGGTTTGGCATGTACAACGGAGCGCAGAAAACAATCATTTTCACTGTGGTGAACCGCCGCGAAATGGCCATCCTCGAAGAATACATCCATATGATTGATCCACAGGCATTTGTTACAGTTCTTGAAGCCAACGAAATACTCGGCGAAGGCTTTAAATCGCTTACCGAAAAGATTTCAGCCTGAGCTGTATTCTTTGCACTCCTTTTAAATACCAGAATCAGACATGATCAAGAGCCCTTCATTTCTGCAGCCCGAAAAAATATTCTCGGCTACATGGTTCAAGTCATACGCCCTTATCGCAGCCGGAACTTTTATCATGGCCTGTGGATATGTGCTGTTTATAAGTCCCGAAAAAATAGTGCCCGGAGGCGTTTACGGCATCTCTATTATGCTGCACCACCTGCTGGGCTTGCCCATCGGATTGGTGGCTCTTGCTTTTAATATACCTCTCACTATCATAGGCACTAAAATACTGGGACCCAGGTTTGGTGTTAAAACTGTCGTAGCTTTTGTACTCACCTCTGTTTTTGTTGATGTTCTTTCCTATTACCACGGCAATGCGCCTCTGGTTGAAGGCGAGACGTTGGTTTCGGGACTATTCGGAGGGCTGCTGGTTGGCATAGGCGTTGCACTCACATTCAAAGCTAAAGCTACCAGTGGTGGTTCGGATGTTGTGGCCATGATACTGGCAAAATTCACCCGCCGGCCGCTGGGCCAGCTTATGATGATTGTTGATTCATCAATTGTATTGCTGAGTTTTGTGGCCTTTGGCGACTGGCGAATTCCGCTTTTCAGCTGGATTACCATTTTTGTGATCGGCAGGGTTGTTGATACTGTAATGCATGGATTTTCGTATGATAAAACCCTGTTTATCGTTTCGGACAAATACAACGAAATACGCGACAGCATCATCACCGACCTTCACCGCGGAGGCACATTTCTGCATGGTGAAGGCATGTATAACCAGGCGAATAAGCAGATTATTTTTACCGTAGTGAATCCCAGGGAGTTATCTATGTTGCAGGAATACATTCACCGTATTGATCCCGAAGCATTTGTTGCCGTGCTTGATGCATATGAAATACTCGGTAAAGGATTCAAATCGCTTTCGGAGAAAGTTGACGAAAAAAGCTGATAAGGAGCAATTACCTGAAAAGCTTCAGAATATCGTTGCCGTTAGCAAAAATGAGCAGCGCAAACAGCAAAACCATTCCTACAATTTGGGCATATTCCAGGAATTTATCGCTGGGTTTACGACCTGTTATCATCTCAACAAGAACAAAAAGCACATGTCCGCCGTCTAATCCGGGGATAGGCACAATGTTCAGAATCGCGAGCATTATTGAGAGAAATGCTGTAAGTGCCCAAAATGCCTCCCAATCCCAGGTTGCAGGAAATATTTTGCCGATGGTGATAAATCCTCCTACTGATTCATACGCTTTTACATCTTTAGAAAAGATAAGCTTGAGTTGCTTCCAGTAATTATCAATTCCTCTCCATGTTTTTGCAAAACCTGCCGGGATGGCCTGCAGAATGTTGTAATGCCTCTCGGCAAGGTTGAAATACTCCAATGGCGCTTTGGGAGCCACACCGATTAATCCTTTTTCAGGAACATTGACGGCTAATCTTAAAGTATCGCTTCCGCGAAGAGCTAATACTGTGACCTGCTGATTTTTATGCTTCTGTATTTCGGTCCTGAAAATATCGAAATAAGGAGTACTTAGGCTATCAAGTCCGACAATTTGATCCCCTGCCTTCAGGCCAGCTGCTTTGGCCGGCGAATCTTTTGCAAAATCGGCCACTTCGAAAGGAATGCGCACTCCTATAAGATCAGCCGACTGGCTCTTAATCATCTTCGAAAGGAAACCGTCAGGGATAACAACCTCAGTAGGTTTGCCATCGCGCAAAACCTGTATGGTACGTGCTTTTTCGAGAAGTATGTGGCTCGGTATTTTGGAAAAATCTTCAACTTGTTGACCGTCAATGGTAATGATTTTATCGCCATTGCGAAGCCCCATTTCATACCCGAGCGAATCAACGGTAATACCATATTTCACTTCGGAAGTCGGCAGGTACTGTTCACCCCAGATGGCAAGGGTGGTAATATAAATTCCAATTGCCAGAAAAATATTCATAATCACACCCGCCACCATGATGATCAATCGCTGCCAGGCAGGTTTTGAACGAAACTCCCAGGGCTGGGCAGGCTGTTTCATCTGCTCCTTGTCCATCGACTCATCTATCATTCCTGATATTTTCACATATCCGCCAAGAGGCAGCCAACCTACTCCATATTCGGTTTCACCTTTTTTAAATTTGAAAAGCGAAAACCACGGATCGAAGAAGAGGTAAAATTTCTCGACTCTCGTTTTAAAGATTTTTGCTGCCAGGAAGTGTCCCAATTCATGTATGATCACCAGTATTGACAGGCTTAACAGCAGCTGTGCGGTCTTAACGAGTATTACCATTTTAAATCAATTTCGTTTGTGTGAGGTGTTTAATTTCTTTTGTCGTTTGCTTACAGTCCCAATGTTTCACATGGCACTGCTGATCAACTCCTGTGCCACGCGCCTGGTTTCCTTGTCGGTGGCAACATAATCTTCGAATGAAGGCGCTGATAAATAGCTGATTTTATCCATACATTTCTCAATCATGGCAGGAATTTGTAAAAAACGGATTTCGTCGCGGAGGAAAGCCTGAACTGCCACTTCGTCAGCCGCATTCATGATGCAGGCCGAATTGCCTCCTCTTTTCATTGCTTCATAGGCCAGGTTCAGGCAGCGGAATGTCTCAGTATCGGGATGTTCAAATGTCAACTGTGGGTAATTCGCAAAGCTGAACCTTGGAAAATCGCTCGAAAGGCGCTGCGGATAACCAAGCGCATACTGGATTGGGAGGCGCATATCGGGCAACCCGAGCTGAGCTTTTATTGACCCGTCGTGAAACTGCACAAGCGAATGCACAATACTTTGCGGGTGCACAACAACCTCGATCTGTGAAGGTTGCAGACCAAATAGCCATCGCGCTTCAATAACCTCAAGCCCTTTGTTCATGAGGGTAGCCGAATCGATGGTTACTTTGCTGCCCATACTCCAGTTTGGATGTTTTAATGCATCCTCCCTGGTAACGGATTCAAGAAAATCAATCTTTTTACCCCTGAATGGCCCACCGGAAGCCGTTAAGATTACTTTTTCAACAGGATTATGAAATTCGCCGGCTAGGCATTGGAAAATGGCGGAATGCTCAGAATCAACAGGAAAAATATTCACTCCCCTGCTTTTTGCCAGGCCGGTAACAAGTTCTCCGGCAACAACCAGCGTTTCTTTATTGGCCAGTGCAATGGTTTTACCAGCCTGCAAAGCATTGAGTGTGGGTTTAAGGCCCTGAAAACCAACCAATGCCACCAGCACCATGTCAATGGTTGACATATCAACCACCTGGTCAATGGCCTGTTGTCCGGCATATACCTTTATATCATATGGATTGAGTTCTTCAAAAACACGCTGATACAGCGATTCCATGCCGATAACCACGGCATTTGGCTTAAATTCAATAGCCTGCCGGATTAGCAATGCTGCGTTTGAATGAGCGGTAAGCACCTCAACATCGAGTTCGTGCGGATGATTGCGGATCACTTCAAGCGCCTGTGTACCAATGGAGCCTGTGGATCCCAGAACGGCCACCTGGCGTTTTGTCGTGATTTTGCTGCTGCCTGTCACTCGGAGATGAGATTAGAAAACGATATAATCGGCAGGATTCACCGGGCTTCCGTTCATCCATAACTCAAGGTGCAGATGCGGGCCGGTACTCAGTTCACCTGATTCACCAATAATGGCAATGGTTTCGCCGGCACTTACAACGCTGCCCTCTTTTTGCAATAACACCGAGTTATGTTTATAAACCGAAATTATATTACCGGGATGCGATACTGCGATTACATTTCCGGTCTCCACTGTCCAGCCTGAAAAAACAACGGTGCCACCCTGAACAGCCTTGATGGCTTCGTTGCGGTTAGCCACTATATCGATTCCGAAATGCTTGAGCAACGGATTAAACTTACTTGTAACCACGCCCTTTACAGGTGTGAAAAAGGTGTAACTCCTTGCCGCCGATGTATTCTTTTCTGATGAGGCATCGGAATAGAACAGGTTATATTTGCTCTGATTTTCATAATCGAGCCTGAGTAGTGAATCCTCGGCTGATCGTTTGTCAAAAATATCGGTATAGCTTTTTTTTGCAGATGTATCGGGTGCTGCATTCTTTTGAAGGTCCATTGAATCGGCGCCAAGCACCAGCCTGATGTTTTGCAGGTAAAGCTGGTTGCTCAGCAAAACGCGGTCAATACTGTCGCTGCGCATCTGCAACTCGTACATCCGGCGTTGCATGGTAACATCGGTATAACCAGGAATGTATTCACGCAGTGAAGTAAATGCAATGATGTAGGATGTAATAAAAACGAGCAGGATCGAAAGCAAACCGAGCACAACAAAAACATTTATCCTTGTAAGTTTAAAGGATAACTTTTCCTCAAAGGTGTCTTCGTTAAGGATCACAAGGCGGTACTTGTCGCGCAAACGATTGAGCAACAACTGCCAGATTTTTTGACCCTCTTCCTTTATTCCGCTCATATTCGCTGTTTACAGCAGGAAATTTTGTGCAAATATCGTAAAAAACAGAATCGGAAGGATTCCTGATATTGCCTGACAGAGGAGTTTCATAAACAGGGATGCGGAATCCTTACATACAGTATTTTGTTATCGGCGGTGTATTTACATGGCTTGGTACTTATTTAAAAATAAAATATTTTTGCACTCTGTGAGTTATAAGTACTGCAACCCGTTATTAACGATCTCCATTTAAGCACGCTGTTTTGAAATCCCGCGGACTTACACATTTTCTTATTGTCGCCGTTACATTGTGCGGGATGATATTTTTGCATGCCTGCAGTACGAAGAAAAATACTTTCACCCGGCGTGCTTTTCATAACGTCAACACCCATTACAACGTATACTGGAATGGTAATGAAAGCTTTAAGCAAGGTGTTGAAGAACTTCAAAAAAGCGCCAGGGAAAACTACAACCGAATTTTGCCGGTTTTTAATTTCGGCACTGCCGACGAAGCGAAGAAAGTATCGAACCGGATGGACAGGGCCATTGAAAAGGCTACCATCGGGATTAGGCGCCATTCCATGGTATTCAAGAACAAGGAATATAACAAGTGGATCGACGATTGCTTTATGCTCATTGGTAAATCGCAGTTTTACAAACAGGATTACAATTCGGCCCGCCGCACTTTTGAGCATATCATGTCGGAATATCCCGGACAACCTGTTTATTACGATGCATTGCTTTGGATAATACAATCGAACATACAGCAGAAACATTATGACGAAGCCATCGTTAGGCTCGAAGAACTCGACGCACTTATTTCGAAAGAAACGGTACCGTTCAGGGTGCGCAGGATGCTGCCACTGGTGTATGCTGACTATTATCTGAAAATAAACAACCTCAACGGCGCCGAAAATGCTCTGAAACAGGGTATTGAACTGAATACCTCAGGCAGAACGCGTGCCAGGCTCAATTTCATTCTCGCTCAGATATACCAGCAGCAAAAGGATTATGCCCGTGCTACCGAGCATTATACGAAAGTATTAAAAGGCCCGTCGTCGTTCGAGATGGCCTTTAATGCGCGTATCAATATGGCCCGCTCGTTCGATATCTACGGCGGCAATAAGGCCGGTCTTGAAAAAGAGCTTCACAAAATGCTGAAAGACTCAAAAAACAAGGATTACCGGGATCAGATATATTATGCACTTGCCGAATTGTCGCAACTCGACAAAAACGATACACTTACTATGAATTACCTGCGTAAATCGGTAGCCACCAGCGCAGGCAACGATTTTCAAAAAACAACTTCATCGCTCAAACTTGCCGGGATGTATTTTGACAGGCAGGATTACGAATCAGCGCAAGCCTACTATGATACAACGCTGCAAGTGATACCCGACGAATACCCCGATTTTGACGCTATCAATTCCCGAACGCTCACACTCACCGATCTTGTTCAGAACCTGCAAGTTGTAAAATATGAGGACAGCCTGCAACGCCTTGCACGAATGCCCGAAGCACAACTTGCCGCCATCATACAGAAACTAATTGACGACTATAAAAAAGAAGAGGAAAGGTTAAAAGCTGAAGCTGAACTGCAGCAGGCTGAGATGGCTATGGCCACCAATATTCCCAACATGAGGAACGAAAACATCCAGAACATAGGCGGAGGCGGGTGGTATTTCAATAATCCTTCGGCAATCAGTTTCGGGTACAGTGAATTCCTTCGCAAATGGGGGCGGCGCAAACTCGAAGACAACTGGCGGTTAAGTAATAAACGGCAGGTTGTTTCGATGGATGAAACCGAAGTTGCAGAAGAAGTCAAGCCCAATGATTCAACAAAAGTGGCTGATACTGTAAAAATTGAGAAGAAAGCTACCAATCCAAAGGACCCGAAAACATATCTCCAGAAAATCCCCAAAACACCTGAGGCCATAGCGCTTTCCAACAAGAAGATAGAAGAAGCCCTGACAAACCTGGGTTATATTTATAAGGATGGCCTGAGGGATACAGTTAACAGCATTAAAACTTTCGAAAACCTCGTTGAGCGGTTTCCCGACAGCAAAAACGCCTTGCGTATCTATTACCAGTTATACCTTATAAACAACAGCATTCCCGATGTTGCTAATGCCGAAAAATATAAAAACATCATCCTGAACCTTTACCCTGAGAGTGAATACGCACGTACCCTTCAGGACCCCGAGTACCTTACCCAACTCATTGCAAAGAGAAACAGGGCTTCATCGCTTTACGAGGAAACCTATCAGGCTTTTGAGCGCGGCCAGTATCGTATGGTGTTGATATACTGCAACGAAGCCCTGTCAAGCTTCAAGGACAAGGACCTGCTGCCGCGATTTGAGTACCTGAAAGCCATCACGCAGGGTAAACTTACTTCGGTTGATACTATGCTGGTATCGCTTAATAAAATCATGCAGGCTTATCCATCGAGCCCCATCATACCCCTTGTGCAGGAAATAATGCAGAAATACAGCAAAAAACCTGCTGCCACCGCACAGGCAACCACTTCCACACCTGCTTCGCCAAAGCAACCGGGAGCCAACCCCGCTCAATCGCAGGCTGCAACTCCGGTTCAGACTGAGTACATATTTACATCCGATACTGCAGTTCCCGATGTTTACAAATTCAATCTTAAGCAAACACACTTTTTCATCATGATGGTTGACCAGAACAAGGTGAATGTGAATGCAATGAAGGTGAGGATTTCGGATTTCAACTTAAAGAACTTTGCCAACGACAATATAACCGTCAATGCCATTGTGCTTGACAATGGGTGGCAGATGATAACGGTTAGCAGTTTCGGCAACGGCGAAAAGGCCATGGCATATTACAACTCCATTATGCAGAGCGATTATGTGCTATCGCAACTTAAAGAAGGCGGATACCGCAGCTTCGTGATTTCGATGGAGAATTATCCTGTGTTCTACCGTGAGAAAAAGTACCAGGGATACGTCAACTTTTTCGACAAGTATTATAAAATCTGATCCTTGCCGTTTCAGGCGTACCTGATTCCTGACGATAAACGCTCTGTCATAAAATATTATATTTCAACTTTTGGAGATATAACATTAAGCTTTATTTTTGCTTCAACAGAAAAGCACAGGATACATGGCACTTAGCAAACCCATCCTTCCCGAAACACCCTCAGTGAACCTGCTGGGTAGCGGCACCGAGATTACCGGCGACATCAAATCGCAGGGAGATATTCGCATTGACGGCAGCCTGAACGGCACAATACAATGCACCGGAAAGGTTGTCATTGGCTCAACCGGCCGTGTGGAAGGTGAACTTATCTGCCAGAATGCCGATATTTCGGGAGAAGTAAAAGCGCGCATCAAAGTATCGGAATTGCTGAGCCTCAAGGCTACCGCACTTGTAAGCGGAGATATTATCACAAACAAACTGGCCATTGAACCCGGCGCTGTTTTTACAGGCGCCTGCAAAATGGAAAGTCAAAATTTTGTGAATGGCAAAACGCCGGTTAACACCGAAACCCAACCCGATTGAGGAAGGCCGCAGGCAGTTTGACAGTTATGCCCGCTACTCAAGCCTCGCCATACAAATGGGGCTGATTATTGCCGCAGGTGTATTTGGCGGAGTTAAACTCGACCAGTGGCTCAAACTTAAATTCCCAATTTTTACGCTCATCCTCAGCATTTTGTCGTTTTCAACTGCCTTGTATTTAGCTGTAAAGGACTTAATCCGGAAAAAATGAAAGCGACCCTCACCCGATTCATCAGAAGCCTTGTGATCTTTTCGGCGATACTGGCGCTTGTTGCTGCCATTCTGCTGTTCATCGCTCCATCCATCCTTTCACCGGCAACACCATGGCTTTTGGTACTCTTCGTGGTTGTAACCTTTGTCGTATTCTACCTTTCGGTGAAAGCCGGGAGCGAAAAGTTCGGCAAATTCGTCAACTACTACATGGTAATGAGCATGTTAAAGCTTTTTGTGCTTCTCATTATTACCGGTATTTACGTTTACCTGAACCGGGCTGATGCCATCAGGTTTGCGGTAACGCTGCTCATCCTGTTTTTCGGATACCTTATATTTGAAGTGGTCTGGCTGCTTAAGCTGAAAGAGAAGTAAGGGTTTTTATGGACTTTCTGTTATAATTCTACGACTGATGATTTTTATTACACGCCGCGAACGGTTTAATGCAGCTCACCGGCTTTTCAGGCCGGAATATTCTGACGAAATGAATGCCGCAGTATTCGGCAAATGCAGCAATCCATTATGGCATGGGCATAATTACGAACTTTTCGTCACTGTAAAAGGAAATATTGACCCCGAAACCGGGTTCCTGGTAAACCTGAAAACGCTTAGCGAACTGATCGAAAACCTTGTGATCAGCAAACTCGACCATAGAAATGTGAACCTCGAGGTAGATTTTATGAAGGACAAGCTTGCCTCAACCGAAAACTTAGCTATCGGCATCTGGAACGAACTGAAAGATGCCATCAGTGAACTCGGTGCTGATCTGCACTGCATAAAACTTTGCGAAACCGAGAACAATTTTGTTGAATATTTCGGAAACTAATCTTCCACAAACTGGTTATAATATATCGCCATTAACCATTAACTAATTCACCATTAACCAACTCCCATGAGCAGCGAAATAAACAAACCTATGATGGTTGAAAATAATATGGACGATTATCCTGTACAGGATGGCTACGAAAAGCGTGATATTTACAACCAGGAAACCATTAGCAGCCTGAAGGTTCATTATCATGAAATTTTGAAACTGCTGGGCGAAAATCCCGAACGAGAAGGTTTGCTCAAAACCCCCGAACGTGTTTCGAAAGCCATGCTTTTCATGACACATGGATATGACCTCAACCCGGAGGAGATGCTACAGTCGGCCATGTTTGAGGAAGATTACCGGCAAATGGTAATCGTGAAGGATATCGAAATTTATTCGATGTGCGAGCATCATATGATTCCGTTCTTCGGCAAAGCACATGTAGCATACATTCCGAATGGTCACATAGTCGGGTTGAGTAAAATCCCGCGCGTTGTAGATGCATTTGCCCGCCGTTTGCAGGTGCAGGAACGCCTTACGACCCAAATAAAAGATTGCATACAGCATACTTTAAAACCTTTGGGTGTTGCCGTTGTGATTGAAGCACAGCATATGTGCATGAGTATGAGGGGAATACAGAAACAGAATTCAGTAACCACCACCTCTGACTTTACAGGTGCTTTTCTCATTGATAAAACGCGTGCTGAATTCTTGCACCTGATCGGGAGCAGGTTGCATTAAACTGTAACCTCCTGATTTTAGACCAATTATCATAACCCAGGCTGTTCATCAGCCTTTTTGTATCTTTGCACCCACAATAAAAACGCATATTTATGAAAGCATATATATTCCCAGGACAGGGCGCCCAATATGTTGGTATGGGTAAAGATTTATACGAAAACTACCCATTGGCCAAGGATATGTTTGAAAAAGCGAATCAAATTCTTGGTTTCCGCATAACTGACCTGATGTTCGCAGGCACCGATGAAGACCTTCGCCAGACGAGGGTAACACAACCTGCCATATTCCTGCACTCTGTGATACTTGCCGCAACATTACCCGATTTCGAACCCGGCATGGTAGCCGGCCATTCGTTGGGAGAATTTTCAGCGCTGGTGGCCAATAAAGCATTATCCTTCGAAGACGGTTTACGTCTTGTATATGCCCGTGCTATGGCCATGCAAAAAGCCTGCGAAGCCGAGCCAGGCACCATGGCAGCCATACTTGGCCTCGATGACAAAGCTGTTGAGGAGACACTGAAAGGAATAACCGAGGTGGTTGTAGCTGCAAACTACAATAGTCCCGGCCAGCTTGTAATTTCGGGTTCAATCAAAGGGATCGACCTTGCCTGCGAAGCGCTGAAAGCTGCCGGAGCCAGGCGTGCATTACCTCTTAAAGTAGGCGGAGCCTTCCATTCACCGCTCATGGAACCGGCAAGAATAGAACTCGCTGCAGCAATCGAAGCAACTGAGTTCAGCATCCCTGTTTGCCCTGTTTATCAAAACGTTGATGCCAAACAATATACTAATCCCGCGCTAATTAAAGCTAACCTTGTGGCACAGCTTACTTCGCCGGTGCGCTGGACACAAACTGTTCAAAACATGGTAGCCGACGGTGGAAGCATATTTATCGAAGTCGGGCCGGGAACCGTACTTCAGGGTTTGGTGAAGAAGATTGCACCTGAGGTTGAAGCATTTTCAGCAGCCTGAGTATAAATACAGAACCTATAATAGTTTCATTTATACGATTGTTAACAGAAAAAATAGCCCGCTCATCTCAGTGATGGCGGGCTGTTCTTATAAATTATTGATCATTAATTGTTTATGTTTCAATTATTTCATCAATGGCTGTGAGTTCTTCTGTTGTGAAAGCGATATTTTCCAACGCCCCGAGGTTATCGGTAAGTTGCTGCACCGAACTTGCGCCTACAAGCACCGAAGTCACCCTTGCATCTTTCAGCAGCCATGCAATGGCCATTTGCGCAAGGCTTTGCCCCCTTTTTAGCGCAATTTCATTGAGCTTCCTGATTTTGGGCATCATGAGAAGTACACGGTCTTCCTGCAAAAAACCATGAGGTTTCGCTGCCCGCGAATCGGCAGGAATGCCTTTGAGATAACGATCGGTGAGCATTCCCTGGGCCAGGGGTGAAAAAGCAATGCAACCTATCCCTTCCTGGCCAATAACTTCCAGCAAGCTATCTTCGACCCAGCGGTTGAACATGCTGTAACTTGGCTGATGGATAAGGCAGGGAGTACCCATTTGGCGCAGAATACGCGCCGCTTCGCGTGCAAGCTCTGCCGGATAGTTCGAAATGCCTGCATACAAAGCCTTACCCTGCCTCACAACGAGATCGAGGGCAGCCATGGTTTCTTCGAGCGGTGTATCGGGATCGGGACGGTGGTGATAAAAAATATCAACGTACTCAAGCCCCATGCGCTTTAGGCTTTGATCGAGACTCGCCACGAGGTATTTCTTTGAGCCCCATTCTCCGTATGGTCCGGGCCACATAAGGTAACCGGCTTTGGAGGAAATAATCATTTCGTCGCGCCAGGGTCGGAGGTCGTTTTTCATCACTTTGCCAAAGTTTTCTTCGGCCGAGCCGGGAGGCGGGCCATAGTTGTTGGCAAGGTCGAAATGGGTGATGCCCATATCAAAGGCTTTCAGCAGCATTTGACGACTGTTTGCAAAATCGTCAACATGTCCGAAATTGTGCCACAGCCCGAGTGAGACGGCTGGCAGTTTGACGCCGCTGAAACCGCAACGACGGTAGATCATTGAATCATATCGAGACGGATGGGGAAAGTAGGACATAATGAAACTGTTTTAAATTGACAGACTGATGTCACATCCAAAATTATAGATTTATTGGAAACATAATCTGGTTAAGGTAAAGCAATGTTAGAATTTACTATTTACTTTCAAAGCTATATTGATTAAATCAGATATATTTGTCAGGTAAGACATTCCAAATAACATGAATATACTGCTTGCTGTCCTCTTCCTGTTTTTCGTCTTCCTTATCGGCATCATGCCATTTTTCATTCTTTACCTGTTTTCCGATTTCATGAGGATTTTGCTGCAGTATGTTTTCAGGTATCGCGGCAAGGTGATCGGCAGCAACCTCGATAAGGCGTTTCCGGAAATGCCGGAAGATGAGAAGCGCATACTCGTCAGGAAAATATACAGAAACCTAACGGACGTGCTGATCGAAGGCATCAAATCCTTCACCATGACACGCCGCCAGGTGCGAAAACGGCATGTGATCGTGAATGCTAAAATACTCGAACCATACCTGAAAGCCGGGAAAAGCATTGTAGCTGTCACCGCTCACTACAACAACTTTGAATGGGGCAGCCTTTCGCCGGGCGTTTTTACTAATTACAACGTTGTAGCGTTTTATAAACCGCTGTCGAACAAATACATAGACAGGTTCATTCGTCGCAGCCGGACCAAATTCGGTACAACACTTGCCTCAATCAGGGAAACAACCCTGACTTTCGAAAAACTGAAACAAATTCCCACTGTTTACATGATGGCGGCAGATCAAAGCCCGTCGAATCACAGCAAAGCAATCTGGGTGAATTTTCTGGGAATTGAAACTGCTTTCCTGCATGGCCCTGAAAAACATGCTGTTAACAACAATTTCCCGGTATTTTATATTGATGTTCAAAGGATAAAACGAGGTTTTTATACTTGTACATTGTCGCTTCTGGCTGAAGATCCGGCAACGCTGCCTGTAGGTGAAATCACCCGGCGTTATGCAGCCAAAGTAGAAGAAGTCATCAGGTCGGCGCCCGAAAACTGGATCTGGTCTCATAAACGCTGGAAAAAAAGGCGCGAAGAGATAGAGATACAACCGGAATTTAGCGGTACATCGCTTCAATAAGCTCCATAAAGTTTCTTTCGACAATCCTCCGGCGGATCTTCAGTGTCGCCGTAAGCGCTTCATTTTCAACCGTAAACAACTCAGGCAATAAGGTAAATTTTACTACGCGTTCGTATGGCGC